>JBBRHH010000044.1:0-18528 GCA_038222915.1 Tepidisphaerales bacterium | reverse complement strand
TCTGGGGGGAGGCATTTTTGTAGTGGAGGGTGACGAAGGTGGGACCGACGATGCGATTGTCGTCGATCTGGCGGAGGGCGTTTTCGGCGCGGGTGCGGGATTCTTCGTCTTTGGATTCTTTGAGGACACGGAGGAGGGCGGGGCTGGCGTCTTCGCCGAAGCGGATGAGTTGATCGGTGGCGGCCTGTCGGACGGACCATTCGTCGCTGGAGAGGTCGTGGGTGAGGCGGACGATGTCGTCGGTTGAAGGAGCGGTGGTGGGGGAGGGTTGGGTGGTGGCCGCGAGGAGGGGGGTGGAGAGAGCGGCGGCGAGGGCTGCCTGCTGAGAGATCCTGAGGAGGAAATTTTTGGACGGCATGGTGTCACCTGCTTTTGGTGCGGTTGTGCGGATGATAGAGATATTGTAGCTGGAAACTGGCGACTTGAAACTTGAGGTTTGGGAAGTGGCCTTTGCAGCCAGCAGGATGCTGTTGCTGTCGTCCTTTCGCCCGATGTTTGCTGTGGTACACTTTGGGCGACATTCATTTCGGGGAAGTCTATGACGCGTTGTTTAATGGGGTTGGTGGTTGTGCTTGGGCTGCAGTGTTGCGGTCTTGGGGAGATTCCGAAGGGTATTTTTGAGGATGACTGGACGCCGGCCGCGCCGAAGGGGCAGGCGGATGCTGACCCGGCGCGACTGGCGGTTCCCGCGGCGGCTGCGCAGGCGGAGAAGCGGACGCTTGTCCGGACGCGTCTGTATAAAGATCAGATTGCGCAGGCGAAGTCGCGTGGGCAAAAAGCGGAGCTGGCGAAGGACTTGTTGACGGTGGCGCAGGGGACGGCGAATGACGCGGTGGGAAAATTTGTTTTGCTGGCCGAGGCGAAGGAGATGGGGATCAACTCGGAGGATCCGTCGATCGCCTTCAAGTGCGTGGACGAGATGGGCAAAGGGTATGAGATCAATTATCCGGCGATGAAGGTGGAGCTATTCAATACGCTGGCGGCGGCGGACAACGATCCGTTGGATTGCAAGCCCTTCGTGGAGGGGCTGAACCGCTGGGCCCAGCTTCAGATGTTGAATGACCGATTTGATATGGCGAGACGGGCGGGGGAGATCGCGCTGAATGTGGCGCGGAAAAATCGGGCGGCTCGATTGACCAACAGACTATTGTTGCGGCAAAGACAAATGAACGAGGTGGAGGCCGCCAGTTCTTCGATCAAGGGCGCGATGGCGAGTCTGGCGGCGAAACCTGATGATCCGGCGGCGAGTCTTCAGGTGGGGCGATTTTATTGTTTTGCGAAAGGGGATTGGAAGGAGGGGTTGCCACGGTTGGCGGCGGGTGGCGATGCGGGGCTGAAGGCGCTTGCGAGCAAGGAGGTTGCGGGCGATCTGGCGGGGGATGAGCAGATGGCTGTGGCGGATGGATGGTGGGATGTTGGGGACAAGGAAAAAGGATTTGCGCAGGAGCGGATTCACGAGCACGCGATTGCGTTGTATGCGGCGGCGCTGCCGAATCTGAAGGGGCTGCCCAAGGCGAAGGCCGAGCAGCGGATTGCGAAGTACGCGGCGGGGGATGTTGTGGAGTTGTGCGAGATTGTGGTGACGCCGAGCCTGCCGGTGCTGGTGCGGAAACTAGCGCCCGGGAGCGAGCGGTTGTCGGGAGGATATCGGCCGGTGTTTGATGCGGTGGATGAGGACCTGGTAAGGGCGCAGTATCTCGTGGTTCCGTGGCAGTCGACGCCTTCGTACAAGGTGACTGTGACGAAGGGGGGCATGCTGTATGGGATCGCGTGCGGTGGGGATAAGCCGCCGAAATCGGATTTGAAGTGGGAGAAGGCAAATGGGATGCTCGCCGGGGTCTACCTGGGCGGGAAGTATGCGGTGAAGGTGGAGAGTGGGGAGACGTTTGAGGTTTCGGGGTTTGAGACGGGGCTGGTGGCGAAGGAGATTGGGTTGGAGAAGAAGTGAAGCGGTGGCAGATTCGCGCCGAACGGCGATGCGCGTCGTCCGGGGCTCATGTCTGAATGATGAACGGGGCCGATCACGTTACGAGCAACTGAGGGCCGGAGCCGGACTCGCGGGAGCTGAAGGCGACCATCGGCGCGGGGGAGACTGAGGTCTGGAGCAGGAAACTCACGATCTTTTTTCCGGCCGCTAGCTGGGCTTTGACGTAGGCGGTTACGTCGAGGGTGTAGAGTTGCAATGTCTGGTCGGCGACGACGATTGTTCCCAGTGCGCCGCCCGCGGGGGCGCGTTTCTTTTTGAATGTGATGCCGGTTTCCTTCCATGAGTTGTCGCTGACGCCAAAAACCTGTGTCGCGATATTGGAGCCGGTATTTTTGAGCTCGCCATTCAGTTGGAGAACAACTGATGTCACGCTGGTCAGGGTGGAGAGGTCGAACTTCACGTAGGCCTGCCGGTTTT
Organism: Tepidisphaerales bacterium; assembly: GCA_038222915.1. Taxonomy (GTDB): domain Bacteria; phylum Planctomycetota; class Phycisphaerae; order Tepidisphaerales; family Tepidisphaeraceae; genus JBBRHH01. The sequence goes on along the minus strand of JBBRHH010000044.1, from coordinate 16,124 downwards.
GACCGGTCGCGCCCTTCTTCACGTCGAGTGCCTGGGTGGTGCCAAAATTGACGGTGGCGTTTGAGCCATCGCGGACGTAGGTATCGGCCGTGGCGTCGCAGGCGGTTGTCACTGGTCCATCGTTGTCGTGAATGGTGAGTGTGGTGCTCGCCTCGTTCGGATCGATGTCGTAAGCAGCATTGGGGACGATGGAGAAAATGGCGGTCTCGTCTCCTTCGACGCGCGTGTCGTCGATTGGGGTCAGGGTGACGAGGGCGGACGACTGATGGGCGGGAATGAGGACGTAGGGCGTTGAACCAATCTTCAGGGTCAGCACGACGCCGTTCAATGTGTAATCGGCGGTTTTCAACTTAATCGTTGCGACCGACGGGGCGATCGCTGATCCGCCGATGTGCAGGTAAATCTTCCGGTCGTAGTCCAGTGTCATGCTTTGCGTGACGAGGAATGTCGCGGTGGTGGTTCCCTGCTCCGATGCGCTGCTGTTGAGCGATCCGATTGCATCCAGCGGCTCGACGTCGAAGAAGCGTTCGGTGGTGGAGTTGATGGCGCTTGTCGTCACCAACGTACCGGCGAGCCCCGTTACGAGTTGCCGGATGGCTGGTTCTGTAGAGGTTACTTTGCCCGCGTTGCCGAAGTGCGTGTCAAGCTTGCCGGCGGGCGTATACGCGGCGATGGCGAGCTTGCCACCAGAAGTGCCGCCGACGATGAAGTCGCTGGTTTGTCCGATGACGATGGACGCGGCCGAGTCGCTCTTTTGGCCGAAGTCTGTGTCTATGGTGCCGGAGAAGCCGAAATTTGTGTCGAGTGTGCCGTCGCTCTTGAACGCCATCAGTCCAAAGTCTGGTGCTCCTGAGCCGACGGAGACTTGACCGGCGACGACGATGTCATCGTCCGGGGTGATGACCACGCTGCGGGCGATTGAGTGCTTGAAGCCGGATCGGAATGCCGTGATGAACGTCCCGTCGTGGCGGAAGGTGGTGTCTGGGGTGCCGTTGAGGTTCAGGCGGGCAATGGCGATTTTCTGGACTGCTCCTGTGTTGTTGTCGCCGACGATCACCAATTTCCCGTAGTTCGGATTTGATTGCGCGGTGCCGCTGAGGTCCAGTGCGGAAGCGAAGGCGTCATCGTCCAGATTTGCGTCGCTTCCGCTCAGGTCCAGTTGCTCGATACCCTTTGTCCCATACGTTTGATTGAGCTTGCCGCTGGAATCTAAAAGGAGGGAGATGAAATCGGTGCTAAAATGATCGCTTGTTATACTGTCGGGCAGTAGCGTGCCGGTCAGCAGAACACCTCCCTGGGGAGTAACAATGACATTGTTGGCGAGGGCGGGCTGGTTCTGGCTTAAAAAGTTGTTGATGTTGATCGTGAACACGCCGGCATCGCCGAAAGTGGAATCGAGTGCGCCCGACGCCGTGAGGCGCGCCACGGCAAGCTGCGAACTGCTAACAGGCGAGTCGAGGGCGCCACCGTCGTTGGCGTTGTCAGCGCCAGCGACGAGGATTTTCCCGTCGGACTGGATCGCGACGGATTTACCGACGTCGTGGTGGTTGGCGAAGTGGAATAGCGATTCGCCGCCGGTACCGAAGGTGGCGTCGAGGGTTCCGTTGACGTTGAAGCGGGCGACGGCGACGCGATGGTCGGAGGTGGTGCCGGCGATGACGATCTTTCCGTCGGACTGCACGGCGGTGGCCGTGGCGTTGAAGGAGAGGCCGTTGGTTTCGGGGATGTCGACGACTCCAGTTCCGCCGAAGTTGGGATCGAGGGATCCGGAACTGAGGAGGCGGCGCAGTTCGAGAAATTCGATCAACGCGCACGGACGGACCTTGGAAATAGCCTTGCTCATGGTCTCCCTCCAGGAAGTCATTAGATCAACGATGTGAATTCGAAATAATCTTACGATTTCTATAAATGAGATTTCTTGCGATCTGATTACGCTAATGTGACGTTCGCGAATTCGCTGTGGGATGAGTGTTACCTTTACACTCGATACGCTTGCGCCCAACCAAAGGAAGAACACCAGTGCCAGTTAGCCAGATTCAATTCAATGACGGCAACGCTTACGAACGCTACATGGGCCGGTGGAGCCAACTCGCAGGCGAAACCTTTCTCGACTGGCTCGCGCCAAAGCCGGCTTTGCGCTGGCTCGATGTCGGTTGTGGCAATGGCGCGTTTACCGAAATGCTGGCCGAGCGGTGTGCACCCGTCTCGGTCGACGGCATAGATCCATCCGAGGCTCAGCTCGCCTATGCCCGGACGCGGCCGACTTTGCGTACCGCGCACTTTCATCAGGTAGATGCGATGGAACTTCCGTTTCCCGACGACAGCTTCGACGCGGCCGTCATGCCGCTGGTGATTTTCTTCGTTCCCGACCCGGCGAGGGGCGTCGGCGAAATGGCGCGTCGTCGTCTGCCCTGGCGGCGTGATCACCACCTACGCATGGGACATCGTCGGCGGCGGTTTTCCCTACGATGCGTTGTGGACCCAGATGCGTGACATGGGCGTTGAGGTTCCGCTGCCGCCAAGCCCCGACGCATCCCGAATGGACATCATGCGTGACTTGTGGGCCGGAGCAGGCCTGAAAGCGATCGAAACCCGCGCAATCACGGTGCAACGAACATTCGCCGATTTCGATGACTACTGGACGACAATCCATGGCGGCCCAAGCGTCAGTCGAGGGCTGACGTCCATGACGCAGGAAGAGCTCGCGGTTCTCAAAGTGCAGATGCGCGAACGACTGCCGGCCGATGACCGTGGCCGAATCACGTGTAGCGCTCGGGCCAACGCCGTTAAAGGTCGCATACCTGGCGACGACTAAAGCTGCCTCAGGGTTTCAGGGCGGTGACGGTGCCGTCGGACAGGCCGACGATGAGGGAGTCGCCGGACCAGAGGAGGTCGCCGATGTCGGTGGGGAGTAGTTGCTGGGATTTGGTTTTGTTTTCCTTGTCTACGATTTGAATAGTGCCGCCCCAGTAAGCGATTGCTGTCAGGCCGGTGGGGGTGGTGGCTATTCGCTTGACGATGCGGTCGGTCAAGGCGGACTTGGTTAGCGATTCGGGGAGCTTTGGCGCTTCCGCGGTTGGTGCTGTGGCCGTGCCGGGGTCGGTGGAGAGAATTTTCCCGGCGCTGTCCAGCTTTGTCGTGGAGCCTTCGGCGGTAATGGCGATGAGCTGGGCCCCGTCGATTCGGAGGCTTTCGATGCGGTCGGGGAGGATGGTGCGCCAGGCTACTGTGGCCTCTGGGGCGGTCGTGGATTTGGTGGCGGGGGTTACGGCGGCGGTGGCGGGGTGTTTCCATTTCATGAGCGGGTCGATGCCGGCGACGGCTTCGTAGAGGGAGCCGACGGCTTCGGCCATTCCGGCTTCGTCGTAGGCGATTAAGGTGACGGATTCCTGGCTGTAGCCTACGGCGTCGCGCTGCCATCCGAGGTAGCCTCGGCCGGTGCCGGGGAAGGTTGCGGCGGCGGGTTTGTAGGCGAGCATGTTCTGGTCCTGGGCGAACTTGATGAGGGGGTTGTCTTCGGGGGTGCCGAGGAGGATGGCGGGGCCGCGGATGGCGAAGCCGACCATGGCGGGGTTTTTGCGGTTTTCAGCGCCCACGCGGCCAAAGCCGAGGCCCGACCAGGTGGCGGCCTCTTCGTCGGTGATGGTGCGGGCTTTATTTGCGTCGGCGGCGGTGACGATCTTGCAGTCGATGCCCCATGGCTTGAGGACGGTGGCGATGCGATCGGCGGCGGCGTTGTTGTAGTCGCCGGAGCCTTTCACGACGGTGACGTCCTGATGGGTGCGGAAGAGGCGGAAGATGTTGTCGCGGTCTGCGCCGAAACTGACGGCGCGCTGCGTTGCGCCCGCGAGAGCGCCGCATTGCGTGCCAGGTTGATAGGCGAAGGCAGTTGCGCCTTCGGTGTTGCTGAGGAGCTCGCGGATGGTGACTTTCCATTGGCCTGCGGGATCGTTGGCGGCGAGGGGCAAGTCGAGCCGGAGGGCACCGCGATCGGTGGCGCGGTAGAGGTCGTAGCGGGTTTGGCCGAGCGGGTCGATGACTTTTATTTGAAGTGGGATGGAGCCGTTGAGGACGCCGTCGTGGTCGTCGAGAACGGAGGCGGCGAGCTCGATGCGGATGGGGGCGTCGGCGACGGTGAGATCGCGGAAGAGTGTGGGGGTGTGGGCGTGGACGCCGCCGATGGGGCGGTTGGTGCGGGCGAAGACGCGCATCTCGCCTGCGCCGAAGGAAAAGGCGGCGGAGAGTTTTTTGTCGGCCGGTTTGAATTCGGTGGCGAGTTTGGCGTGGATGGCGTCGTAGATTGGGCGGCCGTCGGCGGCGATGGAGAGGGTGGCGGTGGCGGCTTTTACCTTCACCTTGTCGTTGTCGGGATTGGGTGTGGCGTTGACGGCGAAGAGGTATTCGACGTCGCCGGCGGCCTGGCGGGAGGTGGTGATGTACTGGGAGTCGGCGTCAAGGTCGGGCTTGATACCGAGGGCTTCGAACTTTGATTTGAGCGCGGCCGCCAGCGGCTGGATGTGTTCGATGTAGTGTTCGACGCGGCGGAGGCGCTCCGACTCCTTCTGATCTTTCGACCAGATCTGTTCCAGCTTTTCGTAGACGGAGGAATCGGCAATCGCGCCGATTTTCTGGCCACCCTTGATCTGGACCTGGCAGTCATCGCTGAGGAGGACCGCGCCGCCACCGGTCGCGTAGGCTTCCAGTGCGGCGACGACGTTGGGCTCGAGATGGTTGACGCCGGAGAGGATGATCGCCTTGTGATTGGCGGCGAGTGTTCCATCGAGGACGTCTTCCTCGACGAGCGGAAAGAGGCCGATGTGGAGCATCTTGCCAGCGAGGTAGGTGTCGAGGAGTTTGGCGCGGGTGTGGCGGCCGCCCTCGTAGGCGGCCTTGTTCAGGTCTTTGGCGTCCTGCATGTCCTGCGTCTGCGCGCCGAGGTTTTGCGACATGGAGTAGAGCATGGCGACGGGCGGGCGGGTGACGCGCATGGTGGTGAAGATGGTGCCGAGGCGGGCCATCAGCTTGTTGGACTCGACGACGCCTTCGGTACAGGGGACGGATTGGGGTTTGTGGACGGTGAAATCGGGCGGGGTGGCCATTCCCTGCAGGTTCATCATGAAGGAGAGGTACTGCTGGCAGCGCAGGTCATCAGAGCTTTCGCCGTACCAGCAGGGCAGATACCAGATGGGCTTGTTGAGATCGCGGGCGCGGCCCATCTCGTGGAAGAAGGAGGGGTAGAAGTAGGTGGCGGGTCCGTCGTCGTAGCCGCCGTGGCCGCTGATGATGGGGAGGGAGCGGGCGACGTTGAAGTAGTAGCCGTCGGAGTAGGCCATCCAGCCGTACTGGCTCTGGGTGGCGGAGATGAAATCGGGGCGGACGCGCTCGACGCCGAAACGGGCGTATTTCCAGGAGGCTTCCATGAAGCTTTCCTTCCAGCGGCCCAGGTGGTTCCATTTGGCGACCGCGTCGGCGTCGCCTGGTTTGACGTCGTAGTAGTGGGGGGCGGCGGAGCCGAAGGCGCTTTGATAGGAGCGGTCTTGCGAGGGGATGTTGAATGGGGACATGACGCCGGTTTTGGGGTCTTTCCACCAGGTGAGGCCGGGCTCGTCGTAGAAGTGGACGCCGAGGCAGTTGGGGACGGTGCGGTCGCGGAGGGCGCGAGCGACGACGCGGGCCTCGCCGCCCTGGAGGACGAGCGGGTCGGACCAGTCGCATTCCTGGCGGAGATCCATCTGATGAGCGCCGCTCATGGTGCAGCACCACATGAAATCGGCTCGGCCGCGGATGAGTTCATCGGCGACGAAGTTTCCGCCGGCGTAGATGAGGTTGTAGCCGACGGAGTCTTCGCCGGTGAGGGCGAGGTCGTGTTTTTCGGCGCGGGAGCCCCATTGGATGATTTTAAAATCACTGCGGCGGATGTGGCTGAGGACGTCGAAGGTGGCTTCGGCGGTTGCGCCGCCGGCCTGGACGGTGAGGGTGTAGGAGCCGGGGCGGAGGAGGCGGCCGTCGAGGTGGAGGTGCTCGGTCACGTGGGCGTCGGCCTTGCCCATTTCGGCGGCGTGGGCGGAGAAGGAGAAGGAGAGACGGCTGCCATCGAGGGCGGCGAGGTTTAAGGTGAGCTCGTCGGCGGGGAGGGCGGCGGCGGAGGTGCGGACGACGGCGAGATCGATGGTTTCGTTGGTTTGATAGGCAGCGCGGGCGAGCGGGAATTCGATCTTGACCTGTTCGGCGGCGCTGGCGAGCGTCGCGGGGAGGAGGAGTGCGCCGCACAGGACGGCGAAGCGGGTGCGGCGGGGGTGGGGCAATGCAGAGTTCAGTGTGGAGGGTGGGGAGAGGCGGGGTTGGGTTTTGCCGTACATATTCGTCCTTTCGAGAGAGATCGGGTTTTTGGGTTCAGACTTGGTGCACCTGTTTGCCGGATGCGAACTTAGTACGTTGGGGGTGGTTGGGGCGTTGTGGCTGGCGGGGTTTGGATGGTAGGCATGAATGCGACATTGGGGTGGTTGGGATTGATGGGAATGCAATGCGTGCTGCAATTGGGGCGAAGCGCCAGGGTTGGACTGGATCAAGGAGGAGGGTCTTACAACAATTCCATTTGATTATATGTGCCGGGCCGTCACGGTGCTCGCGCGGTTTGCGTAAGGTGACACAACAGAAGAAGGATTATGAGCGAGAAGATTCTGGTGACGCGGTTTACGGCGAAGGGGGATCGATTTTGCCTGGTGGTTTGCGCTGATGGGCGGCTGGCGATCACGCACAATGGAGAAATGTTGGCGGGTTATGGGTGGGGATTGGAACAGGTGGAGGAGGCGGATCTGGCGCTTGTCCAACTGGCGTCGGCGATGACGACCGGTGTTGGGGAGGCGGAGGGGAATGATGCTGAGCCGCGAGCTTTGCCTTGATCTGAGGTGTTGGGGATCGCCGGCGTCTGTTGTCAGGGTGAATCTACCGGTGACGGTTATGGTGCCGGAGCGTTCAATGGTGCATGGGTCACTTCTTCGATTCCTTCAGAATGGCATGAGAGGATGATGAGAAACTGTTTACTTTGTTTGTGAATGGGGCGGGAATTCCGTTGCACTGTTTCGCCCGGTCCGTATGATTTTGCCTTCCCAAAGAACCTGGCGTTCGGAGGCTTTGTTTTTTATTTCGGTTTGGTTCCTGTGGTCGAGCGATCTGTTTCTGCTTGATCTTTTTCGACGCCGGTCGCAATTGCATCAATCCTGGAGGAGGCGAGATGGCCAGACGATCGGCTATTGAGGTTCTTGAGTCGCGCTGGTTGATGGCCGCGACGCCCTGGGGGGTGTTTCCACATCTGCTCGGGCAGGATACGGCGGCGGCTAATTTTCCGACCATTACCGGGAAGGGCGTGGCGATTGCCGTGATCGATCGCGGGGTGGACTATACGAGCCCGGTTCTGGGCGGGGGGTTTGGGCCGGGGTTTAAGGTCAAGGCGGGGTACGACTTTTATCAGAACGATGGGGACCCGAATATTGGGGGCGGGCTTACGCCCCACGGGACAGGCGTGGCGGGGGTACTGGCCGCGAATCCTTATGATTACAAAGGTGCGCATTTTCAGGGGATCGCGCCGCAGGCGAATCTGATTGCGATGCGCGAGAACAGTCCTGCGCAGATTAAGCAGGCGCTGGATTGGATCATTGCGAATCGGACGACTTACAACATCGTGGCGATCAATCTGACCGAGGGGGTGACCAGCGCGTTTTATAATGAACCTTATACCGCGGAGCTGCAGACGCTGGCGGCGGCCGGGGTGTTTATTGGCGCGCCGGCGGGAAATGGCGGGCCCACCGATCCGGTGGAGCAGCCGGTGCTGAATCCGTATGTGTATGGGGCGGGCGGGATCGAGCGCAATGATTCGATCTATGCGCAGAGCCAGCTTGGGCCTGCGGTGGATGTGCTGGGGCCGGCGAATGGCGTGACGCTGCCGTATGACGATGTAAACAACAAGCCGGTGATTACGGACGCGGGGCAGGGGACGAGCTGGGCCGCGCCCGTGCTGGTGGGGACGGCGGCGCTGATCAAGCAGATCAACGGCAATTTTACGGCTGCGCAGGTGATGTCGATCATCCGCGATAGTGGCGTGCCGCACTATGACGCGGTGACGAATCGGGTGTATCCGCGGGTGGATGTGAACGCGGCGATTGCGCTGGCGTATCGGCGGTCCTACATCACTTCGCTGTCGGGCGCGGCGGCGCTGCCGGTGGCGTTTGGAAGCGGGCCGGTGAATGTGTCGAGCGCTGGGCCGGCGGTGATCGAAGCGGAGAATTATGACACCGGCGGGGAGGGGATTTCGTTTCACGATGCGGATGCGGGGAATCAGAGTGGACAGTACCGCGCGGATGATGTGGATATTGAGGCGAGCTCGGATACGGGCGGCGGGTTTGATGTGAACAACGTGCGCGGGGAAGAGTGGCTGAATTACGCCATCAATGTGAGTGATGGCGGCGGGCTGTATACGCTGGATGCGCGGGTGGCGTCGGCGTCGGCGGGCGGGAAGTTTCATGTGGAGGTGGATGGCCAGGAAGTGACGGGGCTGGTGAACGTGCCAAACACGGGCGGGAGCCAGAGCTGGCAGACGTTGACGACGGAGGGGTTTGATCTGACGCCGGGGGCGCATTCGGTGCGGGTGGTGATGGACATTGCCGGGGCGGGCGGCGTGGTGGGGAGCTTTAATAGTTTTACGTTGAATAATCATGGTGCGGCCGCGCCGACGCCGTATGGGCTTGCGCCGGTACAGGTGGGGAGCGGGACGACGAATTTTGAGGCGGAGAATTACGACAATGGCGGGGAGGGAGTGGCGTACCACGATAGCGATCCATCGAACAATGGCGGATTTTTCAGGACGGGCGGCGTGGACATTCGCCCGACGGTGGATGGGACGGCGATCTCATATGCGCTGGGTTGGTTGCAGCCGGGCGAGTACCTGGATTACACGGCGAATATGTTGTCGGGCGGGACGTATAAACTCGGGTTTCGGGTGGCGTCGATCGGACAGGGCGGGACGTTTCATTTGATCGTGGATTCGACGGTGGTTCCGGGGACGCTGACGATTCCGAATACGGGCGGGTATGACAAGTGGACAACGGTGACGCTGAACAATGTGACGCTGCCGGCGGGTCGACATGTGTTGAAGGTGGTGTTTGATTCTTCGGGGACGCAGGAGCTGGGCGAGTTCAATAGTTTTGCGGTGACTGGGGTTGCGGTTTCGCCGCCGCCGGTCGTGCCGCCGCCGCCTGTTGTTCCGCCACCTCCGGCGGTGCCGCCCGTGGTTGTGCCGCCGCCGCCGCTGACACCGTTTGGGGCGATTCCGCAGATCAATGCGACGACGCCGACGACGATTGAGGCGGAGAATTTTGACGATGGCGGCGAAGGCGTGGCGTATCACGACGTGGATCCGACCAATCGGGGCGGGGTGTATCGCACGAGCGGTGTCGATATCGCGGGCGATGCGGTGGACGGGTATGTGGTGGAGTACGCGGCGGTCGGGGAGTATCTGAAATACACGGTGAATGTGGTGGATACGGGGGCGTACAACTTCACGTTCAATGCGGCTTCGATGGGGCAGGGTGGGACGTTTCACCTGGAGGTGGATGATGCGCCGGTGACAGGGGCGATCACGATCAACGACACGGGAAACTGGGGGACGCGGCTGCCGATTGCTGTGAACGGCGTGAATCTCACGGCCGGTGCGCATGTGATGAAGGTGGTGTTTGATGCGCTGGGGACGAATGGGGCGATCGGGAATCTTGATAATTTTGTGATCGCGACGGCGACGGTTCCGCCGGTGGTTGTGCCGCCGGTCGTTGTTCCTCCAGTGGTTCCGCCGCCACCTGCTGTGCCGCCGCCACCTCCGGTGTCGCCGCCACCACCCGTTTCACCTCCGCCGCCGCCGGCTTCGAATGCTTATCTGCCGGTAACGATTGCGAGCAATGCGGTGGTGCGCGTGGAGGCCGAGAATTTTGACAAGGGGGGCGAGGGCGTTGGATATCACGACTTAGATACGGCGAACCTGGGTGGGAAATATCGCACGACGGAGGGTGTGGATATTGAGACGAATGCGGATGGAGCGGCGGGATTTGATGTGGCGTATACGAAGGCCGGGGAATGGCTGAAATATACGGTGAATGTCGCGGCCGATGGGAAATACAACTTCGGGTTCCGGCTGGCGTCGGCGGGGAAGGGTGGATCGTTTCATTTGCTGTCGGACGATGCGCCGGCGAGCGGAGCAATTTTTGTTGTGGACAGCGGGGGATGGACGAAGTGGACGAACGTGGTGGTGAACGGCGTGCAACTGACGGCCGGTCAGCATACGTTGAAGATCGCGATGGATACGGTGGGGGCGAGCGGGTTTGTGGGGAACTTCAATTACTTTACGGTGACGCCGGCGGGATTTGTGCCGCCAGTGCCGCCGCCGCCGGTGTCGACGGCCTATCCGAGTGGGACGCCGCCGGTGATTTCGGCGACGGGAACTACGACGATTGCGCTGAAGAACTTTGACAATGGCGCGGAGGGAGTTGCGTATCATGATCTGGATACGGCGAACCAGGGCGGGCAGTATCGGAGTACCGGGGTAGATCTGCAGGCCGGGAACGATGGCGGGGCGATTGTGCAGCTTGGGTATACGAAGGCCGGGGAGTGGCTGAAATATACGGTGAATGTGGCGGCGACGGGGACATACACGCTGGACTTCCGAGTTGCGTCGGCGCTTGCGGGCGGGAGCTTTCATGTGGATGTCGATGGGGTGAACGCGACGGGAGCGATTGGGGTGCCGAATACGAAGGCCTGGACGACGTGGCAGACGGTGTCGAAAAGCGGCGTGGCGCTGACGGCCGGGGTGCATGTGCTGCGGCTTTATATGGATGGTTCGCCGGGCGGGTTTACCGGGAACTTTAACTGGATGCATTTGACGAAGAATTGATTCATCGATCGCTGTGTAACTTTGTCGAGATCGCGGTGTAGTAAGGGTGTGTTGCCCCTGTGCACTTGGGCGGATAGTCCAGCGAAATCGAGGAATCCTGTGATGAACAAGGTCTTGCGTTGTGGCGCTTGCGCGATTGTGGCGGCGGTGGCGAGTGTCGTGGGATCGCGCGTCATGGCGGCGGACGTTGGGGTGGTCAGTCATGTGAAGGTTTTGTCGGACAAGGTGGAGGATGTTTCTTCGCTGGAGGATTGGAAGAAGTCTTTTATCAAGCCGGGTATGACGGATCAGGAGAAGGCGGTGGCGGTGTGGAAGTCGGTGGTGATGTTCCGGCACCAGGAAGCACCGCCCAATGAGTTTCTGGAGGAAGATCATCCGCACGATCCGATCAAGGATTTCAATGTCTACGGGTATGGGCAATGCTGCTGCGCGTCGGCCAATATCGAGCAGTTGTCGCGCTATGCGGGGATGGAGGCGCGCGGGTGGGGGATTACGGCGCACAGTGTGCCGGAAGTGAAGGTGGGGCAGCAATGGTGCATGCTGGACGCTTCGCTGGTCAATTATTTTAAGAAGCCGGATGGGACGATCGCGGGGGTGGAGGAGATCAATAAGAGCATTAATGACTGGTATGCGAAGAACCCGGGGTTCAAGGGGAATGACAAGAAGCTCGGCGCGTTTATGCGCGGCGAGGGATGGAAGAAGGGGCCGGAGGTTTTGGCGGGCGGAACTGGGTACGATCAGAACGGATGGCTGCCGGCCGCGACGCACGGGTGGTATTCGTCGATGGCGGAATTTGGCGGGAAGAACTTTCTTTATGAGTATGGGGCGGCGGTTGGATATGAAGTGAACGTGCAGCTGCGCAAGGGGGAGAAACTGGTGCGGAACTGGTCGAACAAGGGGTTGCATGTGAACATGCTGGAGGGTGGCCAGTTGTCGGCGCTGAAGGAAAATCCGAGCGATCCGCAGGGGCAGCTTCGGTATTCGCCGAAGCTGGGTGACCTTACGCAGGGGCGGGTTGGGAATGGGACGCTGGAATATAATCTTCCGATGGCGAACGGCGCGTTTCGCGATGGGATGCTGGTCGTGGAGAATCTGGCGACCAAGGCCGAGGATGGGACGGGTCCGGCGGTGCATGTGAAGGATGCGGGCAAGCCGGGGGTGCTGATTTTCCGGATGCCGAGCAGTTATGTTTACCTGGGTGGGCAGGTGGAGATTGCACCGATTGTTGGGGAGTCGGGATCGATCGTGGTGAGTCTGTCGGACAATAATGGGCTGGATTGGAAGGAAGTTGGCAAGGCCGGGGCGGGGTCGGCGGGGCAGACGATTGATCTGAAGAAGTATGTGTATCGGCGGTATGATTATCGGCTGAAATTTGAGATGACGGGGAAGGGGACGGGGCTGGATATGGTGAAGGTGACGCATGATATCCAACATTCGCAGCGCCCGCTGCCGGCGCTGTCGCAGGGGGACAACAAGATTGCTTTCAGTGAAGGTGCGCAGGAGGGGACGATCACGATGGAAGGGAATTTGAATCCAGAAGGGGCGCAGGGAAAGAATCTGAACGCGACGGATTTTCATCCGCAGTTGAAGGGAATTGGCGCGTCGATGCTGCGGGTGGAGGGGGGGACGGGCGTGGCGACGTATCAGATTGATACGCCGGGCGATTTGGCGCGGCTGCGGGTGGGGACGCATTACCGGGTGCGGGACGCGCGGGATGTGTGGAATGTGGAGGCGTCGTTTGATGGGGGGAAGACGTTTGTGCCGGTGACGAAACTGGCCGGGCCGAGTGGGGGGACCAGTGCGTATTCCATATTGGACAAGGTGCCGTCGGGTGTGAGGTCGACGCTGGTGCGGCTGACGGGTGAGCAGCGCAATACGACGTGCATGCTGGGGCTGCGAATTGATGCGGATTACAAGGAACCGCACGGGGCGGTTGCGCCGGTGAAGGTGACTTATGCATGGGAAGAGGATGCGAAGGCGAAGTCGGACGTGCATATGTCGAAGGAGGCGGCCGAGGGGTATGTGATTCATTGCGAGGCGAAGCCGGTGATGAAGTCGATCACGCTGGAGCGTGCGGATTGAATGGGGGTGGAGTGGGGGGTATCATCGGCCGGTTGGTGATCGCCGAAGGCCCTCACCCCAACCCTTCCGCCTCCCGCTGACGCGGGAAAGCACTAGCGTGCCGGGCGAGGGAGTAAGAATGGCGAGGGGGGAAGTTGGGAGCGCGCGTGGCGGATAACAAATCGAGCCGGGGATTTTTGATGGTGGCGGTGGTGTTGGGGGTTTTGGCGACTGTTGCCACATTCGCATATCTGGAAAACTCGCAGGGGGCGGACCGGACGCCGAAGGTGAAGATCCTGGCGGCGAGCCACGAAATCCTGGCGGGGACGGCGCTGGACCCTGCGAAGGACCTGGAGGAGATGGAGATTCCGGCGGCGTTGAACGGTTTGCAGGCGCGGGCTTTGTCGCCGGATTTGATGTTGAGCTACAAGGGTCAGCGGGTGAACCGGACGATTTTTCCGCGTACCCCGGTGATGAATGCGGATCTGGTGGCGATCGCTGATCTGGAGTTGAAGGGAGACGCACGGGCACTGTCGATCTCGGTGCGTGGGGCGAATGGCCTGGGCGGATTGGTGCGGCCGGGGGATTTTGTGAAATTGTTTGTGACGCGGCCGAGGCTGCGCGGCGGGCCGGCGACGCCTGCGCCTGACCCGGCTGATGCGGCGAGCGCGACTGCGCCGGTGGGTGAAGCGCCGGCGCTGCGTTGGGAGACAATTGCGATCATGCCGCAGCCGTTGAAGGTGCTGGCGGTGGGATCGCGGTTGACGCGGCAACGGCCGCAGATCACCGCGACGGATCAATATGAGAACGCGGGCGCATCGCAGGGTGAGCACACGGTGACGCTGGAGGTGACCGAGGAGCAGGCCAAGTCGATCCTGGAACAGACGGGTGGGGGGCAGTTGTCGGTGACGTTGATTCTTTGCCCGCCGGTGTCGGAGAAGAAGAATTAGTTGTTGGTTGTTCGTTGTTAACCACTGTCCTATGAGAGTTCTGGTCCAAAACACTTTGACGAATCGGCAGTGGATTGGCTTTGATGGCCAGGCCGGGTTTTTGATTGGGCGGGATGGGCCTTGTGATGTGAAACTGGATTCGCGGTTTGTATCGGCGCAGCATGCGCGGGTGGAGCGGGCGGAGGGGGGATGGGAAGTGGAACTGCTGGCGGGGGTGAATCCGGTTGAGATTGATGGGAAGGAATACAAGGCCGGGCAGAAGGTGCCGATCAAGGGGGCGGCTCGGCTGCGGATCATGGAGTATGTGCTCACGCTGGCGGATACGCAGCGCGAGGACAGCAAGGCGGGGGATTCGGTCATTCAGGAGCGGCTGACGGAGATGCAGAACGTTCTGCACGCGAACGTGCTGCGGCGGCTGGATCTGCGGTTGGGGGCGTGGGCGCAGGGGGATTTCTCGGCCGACCGGACGGATAAACTCAACCGGATCGTGGACGATCTGCTGCTGGGGGAATTCAAGAGCCAGGTGTTTGAGTCGGAGGTGACGCCGCTGGTTTTGCGACGGTCGATGCGAGCTCGGCTGAGTGACTGGGTGTATCGACGGATTGCCAAGGAACAGAAAGTCTCGGCCGGCTGGACGGAGCTTGGCGTCAACCCGGATCTGGAACACACGATCAATCAGGCCGTAGTGCGGGTGGCGCTGAAGGTGGGGCTGGTCGAGCACAAGCCGCTGCCGGCCAACGCGGAGGATGCGATCGACAACGGTTTTGAAAATGCGGTGGGGGGCGTGCTGGAAGACATGCTGGAGAACGTGCGGACGTATCTGGCGGCTTCGTATCTGAAGAAGCTGTTGTACGACATGATCTTCGGGCTGGGGCCGCTGGAGGATCTGCTGCGGTCGCCGAGCATCACGGAAATTATGGTGGTGACGCCGTCGCTGATTTACATCGAGCGCGGCGGGCGGCTGATGAAGGTGCCGCAGACTTTTCCGTCAGAAGAATCTGCCATCTCCGTCATCGAGCGCATTGTCGCTCCGCTGGGAAGGCGCATCGATCGGTCGCAGCCGCTGGTGGATGCGCGATTGAAGGATGGCTCGCGCGTGAATGCCGTGATCGAGCCGGTGGCGGTGCGCGGGCCTTGCATCACGATTCGAAAATTTCCGGTGTTTCGGGTGAGTGTGGAAGATCTGGTGCGATGGCAGTCGATCACCATGCCGACGGTGGCGCTGTTGCGGGCTTGCGTGCGGTTTCGGTGCAATGTGCTGGTGTCGGGTGGCACGGGTTCGGGAAAGACGACATTGCTTAATGTGCTGAGCAGCATGATTCCTGCGACGGAGCGGCTGGTGACGGTGGAAGATGCGGCCGAGCTGCGATTGCAGCAGGACCACGTGGTCACACTGGAAACCCGGCCGGCCAATTCGGAGGGGACGGGGGCTTATACGATTCGCGATCTGGTGAAGAACGCGTTGCGCATGCGTCCTGACCGGGTGATTGTCGGTGAGTGCCGTGGCGATGAAGCGGTCGACATGCTGCAGGCGATGAACACCGGCCATGCTGGATCGATGACGACGGTGCACGCCAACAGCGCGTACGACGCCGTCACGCGGCTGGAGACAATGGTGCTGATGGGGGCGGATATTCCGCTGCAGGCGGTGCGGCGGCAGATCGCGCAGGCGATTCATGTGATCGTGCACACCGAGCGGTTGAGCAATGGCCAGCGTCTGGTGAAGCAGGTGAGCGAAGTCATTGGGCTGCATCCGACGACGGGCGAGGTGGAGACGCGCGACATCATGCGGGCGTATGACACCAACGGAGTGTGGACGCTTCGGCCCACTGGATTCATGCCGAGCTTTCTGGGCGAGATGGTGGAGAAGGGTTTCCTGCAGATCAAATCGTGGTTTGAGCAGGTGAGCGCATGATCATGGCGGTTGGCATCGCTTTGGGGGCGGGATTTGCGATCGCGCTATTCGTTTGGGCCGGGCGCGATCTGGTCATGGGGCGGTATCGGGCGGATGTGGACTGGCTGCGGCAGACGTCGCTGCGCTTTGATCCCAAGCCGGTCAACGCCGAGGCGATGACGCTGGGGTTTTATGCGGTGCTGGGGTTGATCCTATTGTTTTTGTTGTGGCTGCTGCCATATCCGGCCATTGCGGTTGTGATCTGGATTGTGCTGCTGTTCAT
>JBBRHH010000043.1:0-18579 GCA_038222915.1 Tepidisphaerales bacterium | reverse complement strand
CGGGAAGTTTGCAGTTGGCGTTCCCGCTAGGCACGGCCACGCCGCCCCAAGCGCTTGTTCCTACGTACACTTGCCTTTGCTCCACTTTTGATCGGCCTTCCTGCAACTGGAAGAACCGGCTTGGGCGATCAGTTCGCGATGGATGCGCTCGTAGCTGTGCCGCCGTTTTTTGTCGATAATATTCGGCGGAAAGGGTAGTGCTTCGGAATAGCACGATGCAATTTCGCCGCGCTTGGCCCGCCTCCGTGCGTTATCGTAGGTAGCAACGAGCTGATCCGCGATGTGCTCCAACAACGGTAACGACCTCGACCGGAAGCAGGATGAAAATCGTCCCTCCGGCGTCGTACGCTGCACCCGTGAAATGATCTTTTCGAGGGCGGGTATTTCGCTTGATCCGTGATTGTCGACAAGAACTGGTGCGGCGGCATACTTGAACGGCATGTCCCCTGGCGACCATTTGAGCTCAAGACGATTGCCGACGTGCTGAACATGAATTGCCGGCGTTAGGAACACAAGCCGGAAACCTTTCGCACCGCCCTGAGCGAAAGCGAGTCGTGCACCCTGCAGCCTTGCGGCATTCTTCTTGTTCAGCAGGTTCTTTGAGTGGCAACCCGTGCAGCCGAAGCTTCCAAATTCCCAGAACGGATCGGATCGCGTCTCGTTGGGATCGCTCTTCCTCGGTCGCCGCAAGTGAACAATGAAAACGGGTGGGCGCGCCATCAGTTGTTCCTTTCAACCAGCGGAATCCGCTGCTTCCTGAACCATTCGTAAAATTGTTCGGCTGCCTGAAATCTCGGCGGAACCGCACTTCGCTGGATGAAGCCATTCTTCACTGAAAGGCCTCCCCAAGCTCGCAACACGTCGTTCCTTACCCGATAAGCTCCGTCGCGCCACTCTCCTACCGAGATGCTCCGCTCAAGCCGGCCGGATATCCCCCGCTTCGCACGGACAACAATATCAGTGGGACAATGCCTGAGCTTTCGAGTGTGTGCGTTCTCATGCCAGCGGTTGGGAAGGATATTGGAGACGCGGACGACTTCCTCCACGACGTATAGACCGACGAGCGAATACAACAGCCTTTGGTTGCATTCGCTGACCGGCCGCAGGCCTGCGTAGAAGACGATCAGATCACCGTCAGCCAAGCCGGCGATTCCCGCTCCGCGCTTTGCGCCATTGTCGCCGTAGCTGAGGTGAACGAAGTCCGGATCCAAATGCATCGGCTGATCGATTGAGTGTTGACCGATCCGCAAGTCTCGATTGACGTTGAGGCGGCGACAGTCACAGAAGGTTTGAAGTGCAGGCACCAACTCATCGAACATCCGTCGACAGCCCGGATGGAAATGTACAGCATTCTCCGGAATCGGTACGTAGACAAACTCGCCGGTAATTGGATCAACGGGCGCATTCCAGCCACCAAAGGCTTGGTCCGCGCCAATTCTGACTAAGTATCCGGTCATTCGATTGCATAGTACCGGTGGGCGTGGCACCGTCCAACTCTATTCTGGTTGTGCAAAGTGGATGTCGTCCGAACGTCGTCCTTTTCAGGCTCGATAATGAAGGAACCAGTGTTTCTTATTCAATGCATCCGTCGACGATCAAAATCGAAAGCGTTAACCGTCTCGCGATCAGTAGGGAATGATGCACGTGGTGGGCGAGTACGCGGGAAATCCACCCGCATTTGCTGAATCGGTTTATGAGGCTGATGGAATCAAAGTACAGCGTCGCAAACGGCCTGACCGCTGACGAAATAAATTGCGTTTGGATTGCGCGGGATGTACAGAGGTGCGGTCGCGCGGAGCGGTGCGGATACTTGCTGAGCGTTGATCGATTCCACAAACGAAGGACGAGGACTTCCATGAATCCAAACAAGGCACTTTGGGAAAAGGGTGATTTTACTCGCATTGCGGACAGCATGCGGGAGAGTGGAGCGGCTTTTGTGGATCGGCTGGCAATCGTCAAGGGGCTTGTGGTTCTGGATCTTGGGTGTGGGGATGGGACGACGGCGCTGCCGGCCGCGAAACTGGGGGCGGATGTGCTGGGTGTGGATATCGCCGCGAACCTGGTTGCGGCGGGGAACAGGCGGGCCGCGGAAATGGGGCTGGCGAACTGCCGGTTTCAGGAAGGGGATGCGACGCAGCTGAGCGATTTGAAGGATGGGTCGTTTGATCTTGTGGTGAGTGTGTTCGGCGCGATGTTTGCGCCGAGGCCGACTGATGTGGCGAAGGAAATGGTGCGGGTGACGCGTCCGGGCGGCCGGATTGTGATGGGCAACTGGATTCCGAATGATCCGACGCTGGTGGCGCAGATTTTGAAGATCAGCTCGGCCTACACACCGCCGCCGCCGGAAGGGTTTATCAGTCCGATGACTTGGGGGAATGAGAGCAATGTGATTGAGCGATTCGGCGGCGCGGGCATTCCGGCGGAGAAGATATCCTTTGCGCGCGACACGTTTACTTTCAATTATGCGGCCAATCCGGCCGTGTTGCTGGAGGAGTTCAGGAAATATTACGGGCCGACGATGAATGCGTATGAGGCCGCGGAGAAGAGTGGGAGGGCGACGGGGCTGCAGCAGGAGTTGGCGGATCTGTTTAACCGGCAGAATAAGAGTGGGCGGGAGAATGCGACTTTCATTCCCGCGACATTCCTGTGTGTCACCGTTTTGAAACCTGGTTGACATGTGCATCCGGTAGGCTCTTCCCATTAACAGATGGGACACAATGATCAGGTTTGGCAGTTGGATTGAGCGTTTGGAGGAGCGTCGGTTGTTTTCTGGCGGCGTTGCGCCGGCTGCCGTTCCGGCGGGGTGGTATGAGGAAGCGCCGACGAGTGTGCCTTCGCAGCGGCCGGCCGGGGATCTGCGGGTTTTGTTTATTGGGAACAGCTTTACGACGAGCCGGGGCGGACAGGCGGGGATCTTTCGACAGATCGCGCTGGCGGGGCATGTGAAGCGTCGGGCTGACGTGGGTGAGGCCGCGCATCCTTTGGATACGTTGGGCCAGATGCTTGCCGATCCGCTGCCGTTCAAGCGGATCAGGGAAAAGGCATGGGATTATGTGGTGATTCAGCCGCATGTCCTCGAGCCGCAGGAGAGCCTGCCGGGGATGGTGCGGACGGTGATGGCGTTTGATGCGGCGATCCGGGCGGCGGGGGCGAAGACGGTTTTGTTTGAACCGTGGGGAAGGGAGGATTTTCCGCAGGACGAGACGATTATGCGCAGCGCGATCAAGACGGTCGTCAGCGATATGAACAATGATCCGGCCAACGTTGCGCTGCATCGTACGGCGCTGGTTGCGCCGGTGAGCGATGCATGGGATCGGGTGCGGGCGAATTTTCCGAAGATCAACCCTTACAGTACCGACCGTGGACATCCTTCCAATGAAGTGGCATATCTGACGGCGTGCACGTTTTACTCTTTTCTTTATGGCAAGAGCGCTGTTGGGCTGAGCGGCAAGTTCACGGCGACGCAGACGAAGGTGAAATGGGATTTTGATATCCCAGCGGGGACGGCCCGGGTTCTGCAGCGGGCTGCGTATGGCGTGACGCATCCGGAGAGGTAGAGTTTGTGGTGGGATTGAAGAGGTCCGGCAAGCCGGACCCTACGCATTCTTGATGGGGCTTGAGCTGGCGTTTGGGATCGCCGAGGAAGGTGTTCAATGAAGCTGATGATGAACGGCCTGGGACAGTGCGTTGTTTTTCTGGCGGTGCTGGCGTTTGTGCCAATTGTCTGTGCGGCGGATCTGGCCGCGCCACGGAGGCGGAGTGCGGATGAGGTATTGCTGGTCTACAACTCGAAGAGCGCGATCTCCAAGTCGGTGTCGGATGACTATTCGGAAAAGCGTAAAGTGAAAAATGTACTGGCGATCAGTTGTGTGGACTCGGCGTTGCGAACCGAAGACGAAACGGTTTCGCTGGCGGTGTACACGGCGGCGATTGAGAGGCCGGTGCGGGACTATCTGGCGGCACATCGTGGGATTGAATTTATTGTTTTGGCCAAGGGAGTGCCGCTGCGGATTCTGGGAGCGGAAACCGGGGTCAGGCCAGAGGACAGTCCAGCCGATACGCCGCTGCACACCTGCGTCGACAGTCATCTGGCGGCCATGGATTACGCAGCGATTTCCGGGGCAACGCGAATCAAGATCACCGGGTCGGGCGGAACGGGAGTGGGGTGGGCCAACCGATATTGGAATTCCCGGGAGCCGTTTTCGCATGAGAAGTTTGGTGGATACCTGGTGACGCGGCTGGACGGCTATACTGAGGCCGATGCCAAAGATCTGGCGGCGCGGGCGGTGTTGGCGGAGAAGGCGCTGGGGGAGGGGAAGTTCTTGTTTGATGTCCAGCCCATTTTTGGTCTGGGCGACAAGGCGGAGCAGCCTGCGCGAATCAAGGGCGCGGTGATTGAACGCGAATCGCCATGGAGCGATTACAACGCTGACATGGCCAAGGCGCACGACCTGCTGGCGGGGCGCGGAATCGCCGATGAACTGGATTTGACGGAAAAGTTCATCGGGGATCGCAAAAAGCTGGCCGGATATTTTTCATGGGGAAGCAACGACAAAAAGTTTTCCGCGCGGGCGTATGCGACGCTCTGGTTTAATCCGGGCTCTATAGGGGACACGGCGGTGTCGACAAGCGGCCGATCGTTTTTGCCGATCGAAGGCGGGCAGTCGCTGATCGCGGATCTGATTGCGCACGGCCTGACGTGTGCGAAGGGCTACACAGATGAGCCGCTGCTGCAGGCGAACGCCTCGCCGACGATTCTCCTGGACCACTACACGGCGGGCTACACGATGGCCGAGAGCTTTTATGCGGCCTCCCACTTTGTGGGTTGGCAGGATGTTGTGATAGGAGATCCCCTCTGCTGTCCATATCGAGCAAAGTAGAGCTTGTCGTACATGACGCGGAAGACTTCGCCGTCGGGGGGTGAGGATGGCATTACGAACGCGGCGAGAATTGTCTATTGCGTCGTCCAACGACTTATTGCGGCTGCCAGTACGATACTGAGGCGGAGGCGCTGCCCGATTTGTGGCGGCTATCCAATCAACTGTTCTTCCACTTTAGGAGATTGCGTACATGACCGCTTTTGACAACACACTTTCGCGTCGGGATTTTGGGAAGATTGCTGGACGGGTGGCGGCGGCTTCGGCGCTGGTGGGGGTTGCCATTCCCACGGTGCATGCGGCCGGGGATTCGGTGATTCAGATTGCGCTGGTGGGGTGTGGCGGACGCGGGACTGGGGCGGTGAGCGATGCGCTGCGTTCGACGACCGCGAAGACGAAGATTGTCGCGATGGCGGATGCTTATAAGGATCGGCTGGACGGGTCGTATGCACGCCTTTCCAAGGATTTTGCGGACAAGATGGATGTCACGCCGGAGCGGAAGTTTGTGGGCTTTGATGCTTACAAAGGGGCGATGGATTGTTTGAAGGCGGGGGACATTGCGATCTTTGCGACGCCACTGGCGTTTCGCGGGGTGCATTTTCAGTATGCGATTTCCAAGGGCTTAAACGTGTTCATGGAAAAGCCGCTGTCGGCAGACGGGGCGACCAGCCGGCGGCTGTTGAAGCTTGGCGAAGAGGCGACGGCGAAGAATCTGAAAGTCGGCGTGGGACTGATGTCGCGGCACGCGAAGCCTCTGCAGGAATTGCATAAGCGCATTGAGGATGGGGCGATCGGCGACATTGTGATGATGCGCGGCTATCGCATGCATGGGCCGGTGGGGACGTTTGCATCGGTGGCGAAACCGGCGGGGATGAGCGATCTGGATTTCCAGGTTCGACGGTTTCACAGCTTCCTGTGGGCCGGCGGCGGATGCTTCAGTGATTTCAACATTCACATCATCGATCACCTGAGCTGGATGAAAGGGGCGTGGCCGGTCAAGGCGCAGGGCGTTGGCGGGCGGCATTACAAGCTGGCGGATGATGGCTCGCCGTACGTCGATCAGAACTTTGATTCTTACGGGATCGAATACACATTCGCGGACGACACCAAGCTGTTGTTTGATGGCCGATGCATTGCGGGCGCGGGGCAGAATTACGCCAGTTACGTCCACGGCACCAAGGGGTTTGCCGTGGCCTCCAAGGGGGGCGACTGCGGCGCGCCGTCCAGCCTGTACAAGGGACTGGGCGAAGTGGCCGCCAACAAGCTGTGGGAATCGACCGATGGATCCAGTCCTTATCAGAATGAATGGAACGATCTGCTCGACGCGATCGTGAACAACAAGGCGTATAACGAAGTGAAACGCGGCGTGGAGACGAGCCTTGTCACCAGCATGGGGCGGGCTTCGGCGCACATCGGGCAGGAGATCACGTTCGACCAGATGCTCAACTCGGACCATGAATTTGCGCCGGGGATCGATACGCTGACGAAGGATTCGCCTGCGCCTTTGATCGCGGATGCGAAGGGGATGTATCCGCAGCCGGAGCCGGGTAAGAAGAAGCGGGAGTACTAACCGCCCGTGCCGTTCGCGTTGACATGGCTTGGACGTTGTTCTACGGTTCATTCATGGTTCCACTGACGCGCCATGGTTGGCGCGAAATGCTTATCGGTACTCTAGTTCTCGCGATTGTTGCGGCAGCGCTTGGACATTGGGTTTATGGGTGGCTTGCGCTTCTCGCTTTGCCATTCTGGCTTTGGCTGATCGCTTTTTTTCGCGATCCGGAGAGGCCTTTGCCGGCCGAGCAGCACACTATGGTCAGCCCAGCCGATGGGAAGGTTTCGGATATTACCGAGTTGGAACATGATGAACTGCTGGGCGGGCCAGCGGTGCGGGTGGGGATATTTCTTTCGGTGTTTAATGTTCACGTGAATCGTGCGCCGTGTGATGGGCGGGTGACGCAGATCACTTATAAGAAGGGCAAGTTCATCAACGCCCTGCATCACAATGAGGCCTCTTCGCAGAATGAATCGAACACGGTGGTGCTGACGGAGCCTGAGGGGGATCGGCCGGTGGCGGTGGTGAAGCAGATTGTCGGTTTAATTGCCCGGCGGATTATCTGCACGGCCGCCCTGAATGATAAAGTGACGCGGGGGCAGCGGATTGGGATGATCAAGTTTGGTAGCCGGACTGAGCTTTACATTCCCAAGTGGCTGGAGCCGGAGATTCGGGTGACGATTGGACAGACCGTGCGCGGGGCGGCGGATGTGATTGCGGTATTGAAGAAAGGGATTGTGATTGAGCCTGCGGCGGCGGCGAACAGTGTTGGTGCGTGAGGATTGGATAGTTTTTTCTTTGCGATCGGGAGGCCATGAGTTCTGAATTGCGCATTGCCGATTCTCCCGTTCGCGGGTCGCGCGAACATCGTCGGCGGCGGATTCGCCGGCATGGACGGCGGGCGCTGATTCGTTCGGTCTATTCGCTGCCGAGCCTGGCGACGCTGGGGAATGCGATCTGCGGATTTGCTTCGATTTATATTGCGGGGTTGATCGGGGCTGTGTCGGCCGAAGGGGCTGGGGCGGATCAGCTGACGCTGTGGTTTGCGCGGCCTGAGCATAAGTTCATGGCGGCGGCGTGGTTGATTTTTCTGGCGATGGTTTTTGATGCGCTGGACGGGCGATTGGCACGGTTTGCGCGACATACGACCGATTTTGGGGGGCAGTTGGACAGTCTTGCGGATGTGATCAGCTTTGGAGCTGCGCCGGCGTTTTTGGCACTGAAGGTTTTCAAGGCGGGGACGGAGGAGATGGGGTATTCGCTGCCGGTGACGGTGACGCGGCTGATCTGGGCGGTTGGCGCGCTTTATCTGAGCTGTGCGGCGATCCGGCTGGCTCGGTTTAATGTGAGCAATGAGCATGGGGAGCAGCATCACTTCAGCTTTCTGGGATTGCCGAGTCCGGGCGCGGCCGGGGCGGTGGCGGCGCTGGTGCTGATGTATCATGAGTTGATTCAGTCAGGCTGGACGCGGTTGGCGGGGATTTCGCTCTGGCTGCTGCCATTTGTGGTGTTGTTCACGGGGCTACTGATGGTGAGCACGATCCGATACCCGCACCTGGTGAACCGATATCTGCGCGGGAAGCGGTCGGTCGGGAAGCTGATCGTAATTCTGGCGATTCTGCTGCTGGTGATTGTGAATCACACTTATACTCTGGCAGCGGGGCTGTTGGTTTATGCCTTCAGCGGGGCGGTGAGCTACCTGATCAGCCGCGCTCGCAGAAAATCTCCCGCACCGCGTCCGGCGTGATTTTCTTAGTTGGTTTCCTCGCCGAGGCGCAACTGGCGGCGGCGGATCACGACTTCCAAAATTGCGTAGAGGCCTAGCGTCAGCAGCATGAAGAGCATGGTGACGGCGATGGCGCGTTCGTGTTTCAACGGGTCGGCGAGGGCGCCGGCGACGGACTGGAAGATGTGGCCGGGCTCGGTGATGACGTGCCAGCTATTCCAGCGGAGAAACCGGCCGACGTAGACGCCTACGCCGCAGAGTGCCGCGACGAAAAAGAGGAGTGCGCGGGCGGGGACTGCGCCCAGCCGGCGATGGACGATGCGGTGCATGAGGTAGAGCGAGACTACGCCCAGAGCACAGCCGTTAATGGCGAATAGCGAAAGCAGCGTGGCATTGAAGAACCTGGAGTGGGTTGCGAGCTCGTGGAGGTGAACGAAGTCGGTGACGAGATATGGGGCGTTGGGGAGGAAGATGAGCCAGACGGCGGAGAGAACGAGGAGGGTACGCCAGCGGGTTGGGCGGACGCGATCGATGCCGGCGGCGGCAAGGCTGCAGAGATACGGCACCCAGGCGAGGAAGAGGTTCCAGGCGAGGAAATGGTCTTCCGTCGAATGGGTGGCGACCATCTGGCCGGCGAGGACAAGGCACGCCAGGCCGCTGAGGATGGCGAGGGGAAAGAAGAGGCGGAGGGCGAGGAAGGCTTTTAGTCGCTGGATATTCACAGGCATAGACGGTCTTTCATCGGCTAGGGGATGCCACATACTTTACAATACAAAGCTACTCCTTGCAAGTGGGATGGCCGATCAATTCTAGGCCCGCCATATACAACGTGGCGGTTGTGGTAATGTTTCGGGCCGCAAGAGGAGCTCTGTCGAGAATGATGAAGGCCGATCGTCCAGCACTTTCCGTGGTGATTGCCACGCCGAATACGTCGCGTTTCATGCTTGCGCCGGTGGTGCGGAGTTTGTCGGGGCAGGCTGGGAAGGAGAAGCTGGAATTGGTGATTGTGGTTTCTTCGACCGAGGCGATGGGGTTTGATGCTGGGGAGCTTGTTGGATTCTGGGACGTGAAGGTGCTGGAGGTTGGGCCGTTTGATTCGTGGTCGAAGGCGATGGTGATCGGAATACATGCGGCGACGGCCGACTGGGTGGTGATGGGGGAGGACCATTCGTATGTCGGGCCGGGATGGGCGGGGGCGATGATCGGGGCGCAGGGCGGGCCGTGGGCTGTGATCGGTCCGTCGATCGACAACGCGAACCCACGTAGCGGGATGAGCAAGGCGAATCTGGTGTTGAATTATGGTTTATGGCTGGCCGGGGAAGGGCGCGTGACCTGTGGCAGGGCGTGTGCCGATCTGCCGGGTCATAACTCGAGCTATCGGCGCGAGAGCCTGCTGGCGGTTGGGGATGACGTGGTGCGGCATGGGCTTGGATACAACAAGCTGCACGCGGCACTTCGCGAGCGGCAATTGGCTCTTCATTTTGCGCCGGATGCCCGGGCGTTTCATTTGAATCCATCGTGCTGCTGGGTGTCGATGAAAGTGCGATTCGTGATGGGACGTCAGTTTGGCGGGATGCGGGCGCGCGAGCAACATTGGTCAATCGGCCGGCGTTTGCTGTACATCGTCGCGTCGCCGCTGATTCCGGTGATGGGGCTGCGATCGGTGTTAAATAATTTGCGGCAGGTACGAAGGCCGGACATGGGCGGCGTGCGATTCTGGTTTGCGATGGCGACGTTGCTGATGACAGCCGCGCTGGGAGAAGTGGTCGGGTATCTGTGCGGGCCGGGGGATTTGAGCAAGCCGCACTCGGATGCCGAGTTCAAGCGGTATGAAGAACTTACTGAAAGCGACAAGGCTGACACGGGGGCGATGTACAACGGCGGGGTGACTTCGGGGGCCGTGTGAAGATTCTTTACGTCAATGACTATGGGACGCCGACCGGGGGTGCGGAGATGGTGGTGCTGCGCCTGCGCGAGGGGATGCGGCGGCGCGGGCATGATGCGCGGTTGTTTTCGAGCGACGCTTCCGAGGGCGCGGTGTGTCTTGCGGATTACCAATGCTTTGGAACGTTGTCTCCGTATCGGACCCTTTTGCGCAGCGCCAACCTGCTTGCGTGGCATCGGCTGGGGACGGTGCTGGAGGAATTTCGGCCGGATGTGGTTCAGGTGGAAATATTCCTGACACAGCTTTCGCCTCTGATTCTGCCACTGCTGCGCGAAGTTCCGGCCGTTTATCACGCGGCGTGGTATGAGGCGGTTTGTCCGAAGGGGACGAAACTGCTGCCGGATGGGTCGGCGTGCTGTCAGCGCGCGGGCACTGCGTGCTATCGATCGGGATGTTTGCCGCTGCGCGACTGGGGGCCGCTGATGGCGCAGCGAGCGCTGGTTCGGGGGTGGATGGATGCGTTTTCGTACATTGCGCCGGTGAGCGAGGCGGTGCGGGCGGAGATGGAGTTGGATGGGATTGCGTGTGATGGGGTGATGCCGATGGGGGTGCCGGATCGAACCGCGCGTGGTCCGCTAAGCGATCCGCCGATGGCATTTTTTGCGGGGCGGCTGGTGGTGGAAAAGGGCGTGGATGTTTTGCTGCGGGCGTTTGCACAGACGGTGACGCGGATGCCGGAAGCGCGGCTGACGATCAGTGGGGATGGACCGGAGCGGGAGGCGCTTGGCGCACTGGCGACCGAGTTGGGCATTGGTGATCGGGTGAACTTTGCCGGGATGCTGGATCAGAGAAGCATGGAACAGTTGGCGGAGAGCGCCTGGGTGCAGGTGGTTTGTTCGCGCTGGGCCGAGCCGTTTGGGCTTGTCGCGGTGGAAGCGATGATGCGCGGGACGGCGGTGATCGCGACCAACCGCGGAGGCCTGCGGGACATTGTGGAGGGGACGGGCGGGGGACTGCTGGTTGGGCCGGCGGATGTTGGGGCGCTGTCGGCCGCGCTGGACGCGGTTCTCACGGATCGTGAATACGCGGAAGTACTTGGGGCGGCCGGGCGGCGCGTTGCACTGGAGAAATACAGCGACGCGAAATACCTGGATCGATTCGAGCAATTGTATCGAAAGATGATCGCGGACGGACCTCGAAGACGGGGCGGCGTGGTCAGCAAGCTGTAACGCCGTCGTCGTCATCTCGACACCTGCGCCGTGTTCCGCTACCTTGAAAACAATGGTCGATAAGTCGTTCCTCGTTCAGCGGTTTGCCAAAATGCGGTTTGGCAACCTGCACATCGTCGGCTACAGCGTGGCGGGCGAGGAGACGGTGGTTCAGGTCCCTGAACTGGATGTGTGTTTCGACATCGGCCGATCCCCCTACTTTGCATTGACGAGCAACATTCTCTGCGTGACGCATGGGCACATGGACCATATCGCGGGGCTGCCGTACTACCTTTCGCAGCGGAGTTTTCAGGGGATGAAGCCTGGAATTATTCTGGTGCCGCGCGATCTTGCGGAACCTGTCGATCGATTGCTGAAGTGCTGGCGCGATGTGGAGCGGCAGGGGACGCCGTTCAAGCTGGTGGCGATGTCGCCGGGGCAGACGTATGAGGTGCGGCGGGATTTTTTGATTCGCTCCATGGAGACGCATCATGGCGGATCGAGCGTGGGATATTCGCTGGTGAGCGTGCGCGAAAAGCTGAAGCCGGAATATGCGGGATTGACCGGGCCGCAGATCGCGCAGCTTCGCAAGGGCGGGACGGAAGTGCAGTATCGGGTGGAGGTACCGCTGGTGGTGTACCTGGGGGATACGACGGCCGGGAGGGTCTTTGATGAGCCGGACGTGATCAACGCGGAATCGCTGATCACCGAGTGTACGTTTTTCGATCCGACGCACCGGCAGCGGGCGAAGATCGGAAAGCACTTGCATGTGGAGCAGTTCGCGGAGATTTTTCCGCGGCTGCGGAACAAGCACATCATCCTGACGCACATTTCGCGGCGGACGAGCATCCGCCGGGCCAAGCGGATCCTGGAAAAGCGGATCGGTGAAGAGAACCTGAAGCACGTGCATTTTCTGATGGACTTTGAGGGTGCGGCCGACGCGGGTGAAGTGGAAGAAGCCGGGCCGCCGCCTTCGGATGCGGCGGAGTGACATTTCGGTTTGAAGTTTGAGGGGACCGGGTTGCAGGAACGAATCTCATGAAGCTCTATAACACTTCCAGCGGCGCTGTCGTCGAAGAGAATGGCCAGTTTTTCGCGTTGCCGCACATCGCGTGGGACAAGCTGCTGAATCTCGACAACCTGCAGGCGACGATTCGCCATCAGATCACCAACCTGAACATTCGGCCGGTGGCGCAGACGCCGAAGGACTTATTGCCGCCGATTGGGACGCAGGAAGTCTGGGCGGCGGGCGTGACCTATCACCGCAGCCGCGATGCGCGCATGGAGGAGTCGCAGAAGTCGGGGGCGGATGATTTTTATGCGAAGGTGTATGAGGCGGATCGGCCGGAGTTGTTTTTTAAGTCGACGCCGCACCGCGTGGTTGGGCCGGGGCAGAAAGTTCGCATCCGCCAGGACAGCAAATGGAATGTGCCGGAGCCGGAGCTGACGCTGGCGATCAACGCGCGCGGGCAGATCATTGGTTACACCGTCGGCAATGACATGTCCTCCCGCGACATCGAGGGCGAAAATCCGCTCTACCTGCCGCAGGCGAAGGTGTACGACGGCTGCTGTGCGCTGGGGCCGGCGATTTTGCTGAGCAGTGACCCGCTGCCGGCCGAGACGGAGATCAAGATTAAGATTGAGCGAGCGGGCGCGGAGGTTTTTGCTGGCACGACAACGCTGGCGCGCATGAAGCGCACGCCGACGGAGCTGGTGGGATGGCTGTTCCGCGACAACAGTTTTCCGGTGGGGTGTTTGATGATGACGGGGACGGGGATTGTGCCGCCGTCGACGTTTACGCTGGATCATGGGGATGTGGTGACGATTGAGATTCCGCCGATTGGGGTGTTGAGGAATGTTGTGGCGTAGGCTTTTCGATGTCGGGTACAATTCGCCGCATGCGAAGCGGCTATCTGATCAGCGTAGTCCTACTGGGTGCTTTCCCCTTGGATCCGGCGTTGGCCGGTCTCTCCAGATATCCTGTGCACATATCTGCTGGATATACGCCTGTTGTTGTAACGAGGCCATGGGCTCAGTTCGATCGGCCAGTGACATTGCAAAACGATCCACAGGTCGCGATTGCAAATTTGCTGGACTATAACCAATTCAAAACCAACTGGCTGCTGAACGATCCTCTTGTCGAAGCTGTAGACCGCTACAACCCGGCGAGCAAACTTATCACGGTCCGACAGTCCTTTTCAAACAACAGACTATTTCCGACATACGCTGGCCGCTGGGTTCAGCCACTGGAAACGCTGGCGGCGAGCAGCGATGCAATCGTTCTAGTACATGATGATCGTGAACGGATCTGGATTCTGCCCAATTACAGGCAAAAGACATATCAGACCGTTTCGGTGGATCTCGTCATCAACGGATCGTGGGACGGTGAATCGATTGTTCCAATGGAACACGGTTCCTTACGCTACCGCATCAACCAGCCGACATCGACAATCAACCATCTCGATTCGCTGTTATTTAGTTGGTCAATCCCACTGGCTGCGTATCCGACATTGCCGCTTCCTCGCCGGCTAAAGCTCGCTGACTACGACGCGTGCTTGATCTTTCTCCTTCACGGTGCCACTGACCCGGATATAGGTCTAAAGCCGACCGTACCAACGCCGGAGGAATATTTCATCACTGGGGAAACAACGGCGGAATACATCCTTCGCGACAATTCCGATTCTGATCCGCTCATGACAATGGACTTTCGCGTCCTGACCAATCGCGATGAGATTATTGTCGCCGTTCAGGCCGCAGCATCCACCGTTCGACCAACGCGATTCGCAACGATCGAGGTTCCCGCGTCCCACTACGACCTCCTGCGAGCCAATGGCATCAACCCAGTCCCGCCCTTGGGATTCGCCGTGCCCTGCGACCGCCGACTTGAAGTCCAGCTTCACCGCTGGATCGCGAGCGATGACGCGCTCGAACGCGCGGCCGGCGTGCGTCATCTCGATCTGTTTGCCCACACAGATCAGAGCGAACGGATCGCCCGCGCCGCGCTAACGGACGCCGCTTCGATCGAGGTGGAGCGAGATCACCATCGCTATCGCATTTATCCCGTCCGCGCCAGCGCTGTCGGCGTTCTGCGCACCTGGCATGTGCCGTTCGACGTTCCGGTATTGGAAGAACGAATTAACTGAACCTCTGCGGTACAATCGGTCGCATGCGAAGCGACTATCTGATCAGCGTAGTCCTGTTGAGTGTTATTTCGTGCGGTTCCGCGTCGGCAGACGTTTTGAAGGCGCCATCCCTCTCCTCAATCAGCTATATCGTTGATACCGAGGCGCAAGCAACCGCAAGGATCGAACCCGCACTCACACTTCGAAGCGATCCGAGATTTGCGGTGAAGGACATTCTCGAGCAAGACCCAATGGAGCTTGTGAATGATCCATTCGTTGAGCCTGTCGACTTCAATTATCCCGCCGGCAAACTCATCACGCTCCACCAGTCGTTTACCCGTCGCGGCCTGTTTGCGACATACGCTTATCGTTTGCACCAGCCGTTGGAAACGCTGGCGGCCGCCGGCAATGCGAATGTTCTTGTCCATCCCGATCAGGAACACGAATGGGCATCACGCCCGTACAGGCACACACATCAAAGCGCGACCGTCAATCGTAGTTTCAAAGGGTCGTGCGACAACTCACTGCGATACCGTGTCGATTGGCCGCGATCTACAAATGACCGTCAGGCATTTGGTTCTATTGTTTCATACGCTGCTAACCCCCCGCCACAACCTCTGCCCAACCGACTGAAGCTTGACGAAGGTGAAGCATGCCTGGTGTTTCTCTCCCGCGGCGATGCGGATCTGAGGAATGGCCTGACGCCGTTGGAATGGAAGCCGGAGGAATATTTCATCTCCGGCGAAACGGTTTCCGAATACATTCAGCGCGGCAACGGCAATTCCGATCCGATTCTGACCATGGACTTCCGAATCCTGACCGATCGCGAAGAAATTTGCGACGCTGTCGAAATTGCGACCTCTGCTATGCAACCAACGCGGTTCGCGACCATCGAAGCGCCAACCTCGCATTTCGACGAAATGCGATCGCACGGTATCGATCCTCTCCAACCGCTCGGCTTCACCGTTCCATGCGATCAGCGGCTTGAAGTCCAGCTTCATCGCTGGATTGCAACAGGAGAAGTCTTCGAACGCGCCGCCGCCGTGCGACACCTCGATCTATTTGGCCACACCGAGCAAAGCGAGCGCATCGCTCGCGCCGCGTTGGCGGATGCTGGTTCCTTCGTCGTCGAGCGCGATCACGTCCGCTACCGCGTCTATCCGGTTCGAGCCAGTGCCGTGGGCCTCTTGCGCACGTGGCATGTGACGTTCGATCTTCCGATGTTGGAAGAACGAATCGATTAACCTATGTTTGGGTATCGGGCCGTATTGGTTTCGATGAAATTCGGCCACACTCGGGACAACGCTTTGGCGTTGCTCGCAGATCGTAGCCGCAGCCGATGCAGCGGCCGACTCCGTAGCCAGTTCGAACCACGCGCCGCCTTATAGATTGGCCAATGAGGGCAACTGGCAGAATCCCGGTGATCAGGGTGATCGTCCAGCACGGTAAGAGAAAACCAGTGTAGGGTCCTCGCTCCAGATGATCCGGGTTCTGGACCCTCGTACAGGTGCCGAACCGCCGCTCCGTTCCAATTTCGTCGAAATTGACCCATCGCTCACGGTGAAGGTGATATCCAGGAAGAGCATCGCTCCACATTGTGTCCCACACCTTCCCGAAGAACACGGTGCCGCGTTCCGCCACGACGCCCCAAAATGTACAGTCGCAGTTCATCAACATCGGTACCAAAATAAAATCTGAATCGATCCTGTCGAGGCCCCATTCAACTCGTTGGGTATGGCTCTTCCCCCAGAGCACGCTGGTCACAACGCAACTGCCGAGCGAGCATGTTCCGGCCAAGAGAAGCAACCAGCGCCCGATCCGCGTCATCAAGACAGATTACGAGATGTCCACCGTTACTTGACGTAGAAGCTCGCGTTCCGCTCGACAAATTCTGACCACTCCGTGGGCACATCGCAGTCCTGGAAGATGGCCTGGACCGGACATTCGCCGGCGCACATGCTGCAATCGGTGCAGGCGTTGGGATCGATGTGCAGCATCTCGGCCGGAGCAAATGCCGGCTCGGCGGGCGCTGGGTGAATGCAGTCGACGGGGCAAACAACGATGCACGCGGTGTCCTTCACGCCTATGCACGGTTTGGTGATTACGAACGCCATTTCAAACTCCTTAAAGTAGCGGCAACTCTGAACTCAGCATGCAGGAGCACGTTAGACAGAATTGCACTATCATTCAAAGACATATTGTTGATGCCTGGCATTACTTTTGGATATGTGCCTATGAACCTGAATCACCTGCATATCTTTCATGCCGTGGCCAACTCTGGAAGCGTTACGCTTGGCGCGGAGCGGCTTATGGTGAGTCAGCCGGCCGTGTCGAAACAGATCGGACTGCTGGAGCGGGCGCTGAAGACAAAGCTCTTTGAGCGACATGCGCGTGGCGTACGCTTGACTGCTTCGGGGGAGATCCTTGCGGGGTACGCGCGGCGGATATTCGCGCTTGCTGATGAAGCGCACGGTGCGCTGGACGACTTGGCCGGGCTGCGGACGGGGCGGTTGGCGATTGGCGCGAGCACTACACTTGGCGTGTATCTGCTTCCCAAAGTTCTTGTGGAATTTCGACGGCAGTATCCCGGTGTGCAACTTCACTTGGAGATTGAGAATGCGCAGGTGCTTCAACAACGGCTTGAGGACGGCCTGCTTGATCTTGGTTTGACGGAGGTCGGTATCGAAAGTGCGCAGCTCAGCGCGGAACTGTTTATGCAGGATGACCTGATCGCGGTGGCGTCGCCGCGGCATCCGCTGGCGAAGCGACGATCGGTTGCAGCGAAAGCAATTTGCCAGGAACCGTTCATTACCCGCGAAACCGGCTCAACAACTAAATCACTCGTGGAACGAACGCTGGCCGAGCGGGGTTTACTGGTGAATTCCGTTCTCTCGCTCAGCAGCACCGAGGCGATCAAACAGGCCGTTTCCGCGGGACTGGGAGTTGCCATTATTTCACGGATGGCGGCACAACCCGACCTGCGCGCCAAACGCCTGGTTGAGTTACGAGTTAGCGGACTGAATCTTAAACGGCCTATCCATCTCGTGCGCCTAAAGTCCCGCGAGCAATCTAACGCTGCCAATGCGTTTCTGGAAATCCTCAAAGCGTCGAAGAAGTCACGCTGACGTGTTTGCCATGCTATTATGCTGCCATACATGGACCATCTGACTCCCAAACAAATCGTTGCCGAACTGGATCGTTACATTGTTGGACAGGCCGACGCGAAGCGGGCCGTGGCCGTGGCGATACGGAATCGCTGGCGTCGCCAGCAGCTTCCGGAGGAGATGCGTAAGGATGTGAATCCGAAGAATATTCTGATGATCGGGCCGACGGGTGTTGGAAAAACCGAGATCGCCCGCCGCCTTGCGGGCCTCACCGGCTCGCCGTTCATCAAGATTGAGGCGACGAAATTTACCGAGGTGGGGTATCACGGGCGCGATGTTGATTCGATGATTCGCGACCTGCTCGACTCGGCCATTAACATGGTGCGCGGGGAGATGACCGAGGCGGTCAAGGAGCCGGCGGAGGCGCACGTGGAGGATCGGCTGCTGGATTATCTGTTGCCGGGGACGCCGGCCGCGCCGTCGGAGGCTTCGGAGGCCGTGGAGGAAGAAGACGTTGCCGCCAAGCGGAAGCGCACCCGTGAAAAGCTGCGGGAGAAATTACGCTCGGGGTCGATGGAGGATCAGCAGATTGAGATCGGCGTCGAGCAGCGCGCAACGGCGATCGGGATGTTTGGCCAGGCCGGGATGGAGATGGATGTCGAGCTGCAGTCGATGGTGGAGAAGATGCTGCCGGCCAAGCATGAGACGCGGAAGCTGAGCGTGCGGGATGCGCGGAAGATGCTGTTCGCACAGGAGGCCGAGAAACTGATCGACAAGGACAAGATCACGCGGACGGCCACCGAGCGCGTCGAGCAGTCGGGGATCGTTTTTCTGGATGAGATCGACAAGATCTGCGGGACCGACAACAAGCATGGGCCGGATGTTTCACGCCAGGGCGTGCAGCGCGATCTGCTGCCGATTGTGGAAGGCAGCACCGTGATCACGCGGCACGGGCCGGTGAAGACGGACCATATTCTTTTTATCGCGGCCGGGGCGTTTCATTCCAGCAAGCCGAGTGACTTGATGCCGGAGTTGCAGGGGAGATTTCCCATTCGCGTCGAGCTGCAGGATTTGACCAAGAACGATTTCGTGAGGATTTTGATGG
>JBBRHH010000042.1:0-18583 GCA_038222915.1 Tepidisphaerales bacterium | reverse complement strand
CCGCGGTCCCACCGCCAAAGCTGAGCGTTCCACCACTCAGTGTAACGCCGCCCAAGCCAAGTGGCTTACTGGATGTCAGGGCCTGCGAGGCGAGCACGCCGCCACTGCCATTGATGGTCGTGCCGCCATCAAAGGTGCTGGTGCCGTTCAGGGTGAGAGTCCCGCTACCGGACTTCACCAGACTTGCGCCAGCGCCCACAATCGCGCCGCTGAAAGTTGCGCTGCTGCTACTGTTCACGGTCAATGGTGTCGCACCCAGTTGGACCGTTCCACCGACACCCGACAGAGATGGTGTCGTGTAGTTGGGGATGTTGGTCAAATCGAGCTTGCCGGCGTTGACCGCAAAGGCATTGCCCGCCGGAAGTGCACCTGCTCCGAATGCCAGTGTGCCGCCATTTACAGTGAGGCCGGCATTAAAGTTATTGCCGGTACTGTTAAACGTCGCAAGGCCAGGGCCAGACTTCACAATGGTGAAGCCCGTGCCGGTGATTGCGCCATTGAACGTCGCGGTTCCGGTCGTGCCGGTAGCGCCCGAAGTCACAATGATGTTGTGCTTCAGTGTAAGCGAGCCGTTCCAGATCGAGTTATTGTCATCACGCGTGCCGATCGTCATGGACGAGGCATTGGAGTTTTGCGCGATCACATCGCGATCGATTGTGATCGTCCCGCCTGGGGTGCTGGTCTGCGTCACAAGGCCAAGAGCAGTGCCGTCGGAAGTTCGGCCGCCGAGATTGATGATCTTATTATCTTGAGTAGGGCCGTACACCGTGTTGGTGCCGGTCGGATTACCCAACGCGCCCGGTGCGCCATTGGGAACATTCGCGCCGATGACCATCGTGCTGCGGTCAACGGTTGTAAAGCCGGTGTAATCGTTGTTCGGATTGCTAAGCACGAAACCGCCGGCGCCGCCGCTCTGCACCCAGAGGTCAATGCTGGAATTGCCGGAAACCTTACCACTGAAGATCACATCGCCGGAGCTGCCGTCGTTGCCAAGCCAAATATGGGTTTCGTTGTTGTTTGAAAGGGTGATCGGACCACTGAATTGCAAGCCGCCGCCGCGGGCGTCAAAGCCGGGGTCATTGGTCGGAAGAAGAAGAAGCGGGTTACCGATGTTGACCAGAGAGTTGGTCGACGACGCGTTGAACAACCACTGCAGGCCGCCGCCCTGAGTCAGGTTGCCAGTACCCGCCGGGCCGCTGGTAACGCTGCCAACGCTGCCGTTCGCGTCCAGAGCGCCGTTAACCGAATTGACGGCAAGGCCCGTCCAACCGCCTGCATTGATATAGCCACCCGAGAACGTGTTACCAGGGTTGGTCAGAATCAGGGCACCGCCGCCGTTCCCCTGGTTCTTCGTGAACGAGAAGTTGCTCGGTCCCGAGATCAAACCGCTCAAGTAGGCGAACGCGCCTTGACCACCACCCGTCGTGAAGTTGGTGGTGACGCTGATATTCTTATTGAGCGTATAAGGCGCGGACAATTCCACGCTGTTGTTCTGACCACCGATGTAGATATTCGCCAACCCCGTCTGGAAATCGAACGGGTTGGCAATCGCATTCGCGCCGGTCAACGCCGTCGATGCTCCCAACTGGCCATTCGCGAAGATGAGCATGCCAGAGCTGAATGCATCCTTGTTGCCGGCATAGAGTGTGGAACCCGTTCCGAAGGTAGTCGTGCCGCCGTAGGTATTAACGGCGTTCAAGGTGAACGTGCCGGCGGCAACCGATACGACACCGGCCGCACCAGCACCGCTGATCACACCATTGAGGCTGCCCGCACCCGTGCCGCCAAGAGACAGCGTTTGACCCGCGTCGATCAAAACACCATGCGTGCTGTCACCAATCGTGACCGCATTAGCGCCGAGGGCGTTAATGCCACCACTCGAGATGATATGAATTGAGTCACTGAACGTTGGGACTGTGCCGGCTCCGGTGGCACTGAACGCAACAGCTCCACCAGTGACATTCACCGGTGCGCCGCGGAACGGAGAGTTGGTCGCCCCACCGAGGCCGGTGCCGAGCAACGTGCCTGAACTGACGTTCAAGGAAACGCTTCCAGCGAAATTCCCGGATGTGGTATCGGCCAACTGGGTTGTGCCTGTACCGATCTGATTGAGCGTAAAGGAAGCGCCGCCGTCCAGAATATTCCCAAGGCTTACGGTAGATCCGGTGCCCGGAGCGAAATTATAGGTGTTGCCGTTTGCGACCGCAGTGCTGGCAAAACCAATAACGCCGGCGCCGGTCGTGGTCAGCGTTGGTGCAACGCTACCAGCGAATGTAAAGCTGAGTGCTCCAAAGTTCGCGGTCGCCACGTTACTGCTGCCCGCGGGCGTCGCAAGATTGATGGTGGAGTTTGCCCCAACGTTCACTGGGTGCGAGGTGTTGTCAATCGCGGTAACGCCCGTATTGGTCCAGACCCCAGGCTGGGCAGTCGGATTGACGGTAGTCAGCGGGCCGCCCGAGGTCATCGTGAAATTCAGGGCACTAAAGGCGCCCGGGCCCCCGCCATCCTGATGCATGAAGGCAAACTTGTAAATTTCGCCGGCGTTGAGGCTGACCGTACCGGTGGGGTTGCCGCCCGAGAAACCGATGACCTTGTCGGCCGCAGTCGTAAAGCCATCGTGATTCTTATCGAGCCAGAATTCCGCCTGGTCATCAATCCCGGTGATCTGGAACGTATAGGTACCGCTATAGGGGGCCGTGAAGTTGCCTGTCCACGCACTGGTAAACGCATCGGGAAGTGCCGTGCCGAAGAAACTGTTAAAGGCGGCGTCGTTGTTGAAATTAGCAAGGTCGCCTGTCAGGTTTGCGGTCGCCAGCGGCGTTGTGGAAAGGATTGGCAGGCCGAACGTGTCGATGCCGCCCGTCCCACCGTAAGCCCGGCCAACAATAGCGTTGGTGGTGCTGCTCAAAGGCACAAGATCCAACAAGCCGCCACCCAGCGAAATGGTTCCATTCACGCCAAGGACGTTAGCATTGGTGGCGTAGTTTGCTCTTAATGTTCCCCCGTTGACGGCACTGCCGCCACTGTAGGTGTTGTTACCAGTCAAGGTCAGCGTAGCAGCGCCCGACTTGGACAACACGCCAGGTCCACTGATCGCGCCCGAAAACGTCGTGCTGGTAGCGCCCGTCACCGAGAGCGTCGCACCCGAACCAAGGGACAGACTACCGTTGCCGGTGATCGACTTCACCGAGTTGTTGCCCTGGATGTTAACCGTGCCAATGGCCGTTGCGGAGTTGGTGTTGACCGTCAACGTCGTGTTGACGCCCAAGGCGCCAGTGGCGGCGTTCAGCGTGGCCGCGTCGGCTGCGTTCCCCGCAACCCCTGTGGGGTTCACCACGACCGGCCCATTGCCAAACGAGTTCGTGCCCGTGCCGACAAAGGCGCCCTTGTTAACGACGGTGCCGCCGGTGTAGGTGTTGGTCTGATTGAATGTCACCGTTCCGATACCGGTCTTGGTCACCACGACCACACCAAAGTTGGTGTTGTCCTTGATTCCCGCGCCGTTGAAAACGTAGTCGTTGGCGGAGTTATTGAAGTCCACTGAAACGGGCATCAAGCCGCCGGTCGCGATGGTCACCGTAGCGACACCGCCAACTGCATTGGTCACGTTGTCATCAAAGATGACCGGATCGCCGCCATCCACGAATGCCGAACGCGCACCTGCCGGTGGAGCAGTGGTCCAATTTAATGCGCCGCCGTTTTCCCATGCATTGGGCCCGCCGCCGGTCACATTGCCGCCCAGCCAGGTCTTGACCCCGCCGGTGATGAACAGGTTCACGTTCGTGCCCTGCTGGACAAGCTTGGCGAACTGACCCGCGGGGGCATTGTTCAGAGCGAACTGCGAGACATCAACCGCATTGGTGAAGCCGCTGAAAAGCGTGTACTTTGCCGCGTTGGCGCCGATCCCCTGCAGGTTCAGAGTCTCCGTGCCGATCAGGTTCAACGTGCCGCCGACCGCGACTTTGTCACTATTGCCGGCTGCGAACCCGCCGGTCGCGTTGAAGTTCAAATTGACCGTCGCGCTGCTCAGCGTCAGGTTGTTGAGGACCGTAAAAGTGTCCAGCGTGGCGTCACCGGTATCGTGCAGCGCCAGTGTGCCATTGGTCACACTGAGGCTGAGCACCTTGCCCCCGGTCGTGCTGCTGCCGCCACGGTCGGCGAACGTTCCGCCGGTTACAGTGACGTTGCTTCCATTGAGGGCCGCGGTGTTGAATACAAGAAGGGTACCGGAGTTAACGTTAACCGAACCGCTGAAACCGCTGAAGCTGTTGACGCTCGTCGAACCCACCGTCAACTTGCCCGAGCCGGTCTTGGTCAAACTGCTCGCCGAAGTGCCGGTAAAGGCGCCCGTGAAAGTTGTTGGGTTGTTGTCAGCACCGACCGTCAGACCACCCGCACCCAGCGATACCACGGCCGTGCTACCCGTGCCCGCAAGCGACCCAATGCTGCTGTTGGTGCCGTTGATGTCCAACGTTCCGCCGGCTTGAACGACGAAGTCTGCCGAATTCGCGGTCGAATTGGCACCGAACCGAATAGTCGCACCGCTGCTGACCGTTGCCGTTCCCTGGAAGGTGTTGGCGGTTCCAAGCACCACCGCGCCCGTACCGGAGGCCGTCAGGTTGGCCCCTGCGCCAGCGCCGGTCACGTTGCCGGTGTTGACAGGAGCTGTGTTGGTCAAAGTGAAAGTACCGCCCGATGGCAACACGGTATTCGCAAACGAAACCGTCGTGCCGGATGCGGCCGTAACACCGAGCGAGGCACCCGCATTGCCCGTCAAAGTGCCGGCGGTAAAGGTAGAAATGCCGATCTCACCGGTCAGGTCCAGCGTCGAAGCGCCCGACACGTTGAGACCATTGGTCAATATGGCGATGCTGCCGCCCGCGCGGAACTGAATCGTATTGCCATTGGAGAGATTGCCGTTGATCGGCATGACATACTTATTGGAATTAGCGCCATTGCCGTTGGCATCAAAAACACCCGAAGTCGCGTCATCAATTTCAATACCGAAAGAAAAAGTCCCAGGCGCACCGTTTTGATTCTTGCTCCAGTTAGAGCCGTTGGCAGTGGAGTCACTGGCGCCAACCCCACCGCCACCTTCACCAAACCGGAAATCAATCGTATGCCAACCGCCGCCAGCGCCGTCGCCCGGAAATGCCAGCTTGCCCGTGCTCGTCGGATTATTCCATCCCGTGTCATTGATGTAGGTGGTGCCGTCCACTTTCACCAGCACGTTGTCGTCAAAGTTCTCGGCAAACGCGATCGCCTTGCCGCCGGGGACAAACACCTGGCCCAAATATCCGTAGGTCAGATTGTCGCGCCAATTAAAATCGCTTCCAGACCCGGTCGCACCAAAGGCAGCACCACTCGTATTGCCACCGACGTTGCCTTCCACCGGCCCGGCACTGCGCACTACTGCCGGCACGATTAAGCCCTGAACCGCGTTGGGAGGAGTGGCGTTGCTGCCGTTTGTATTGAAATTACCGTCAAGCCGATACTCAGCCAGGCCCGCCTGGAAGCCGCCAACCCCCAGCTTCAGCGTTCCACCGTTCAGGGTCACCGCGCCACTGCCGAGACTGGCCGAAGTGCCACTAATGCTCGTGTTAAGCGCCAGTGTGCCGCCGTTGACCGCAACCGCACCTGTCAAATCGACAGTTCCCGTCAACGTCAAGGTGCCGGCGCTGGCCTTGGTCAGATTACCAGCACCAGTGACAGTCCCGGCGTTCGTGCCGCTATTGGCGGTCAGCGTCTTCCCACTGGCAATCGTTGAGGTGCCGCCATTAAGATTGTTGACCGTTGTATCGCCGTTGACATTCAGTGAACCGCTGGTCAGCGTGGTCAGCGTGTTACCGCTGGCCGCGTTCAAAGTCAGGGTACCACCGTCCAAGGTGGTCACCGAAGCAGTGCCATTGGCCACCAAGGTGCCGGCGCTGATGCTTCCGGTCACGGTGGACGTCTGGGCAACGGTCGTGGTTCGACCGCTGATACTGGCAGCCGAAAGATTTCCAGTGACACCGATGGTTCCGGTGCCGCTGATGCCGCCGGTAACGTTAAGGTCGGCTCCAACGGTAATGGGGCCGCTGCCGCTGATGCTACCGACACCCAAGGTGCCTGAAATTGTCGTGGAGCCCGTACCCGTCAGGTTACTTCCAAAGGTGGCATCGCCGCCGACGTGTAACAATGTCCCGTTGTTGGTGACAATGCCACCGATCATCGCATTGCCGTTGAAGTTGAGCGTGCCGCCGCTGACGGTGGCCGCCGCGCCAACCGTGGCATCGCCGCTAATCGTCACGGTGCCAGTACCGGATTTTGTGAATGTCCCGAGAGTACTGCTCGAATCGAGAATTGTACCGATTTGAGTGTTCCCAGTGCCGCCGACGTTGAGGGCCACGCCGGTAAGGTCGAGGTTGCCAATCGTAAGCAGGCCGGTCGAGCTATTGGTAAACGACTGGTTCGCAGCCAGAAACAGATCGCTGTTGATCGTGGCACCGCCCGGGGCGGACACCGTAATGCCACTCGCTCCAAGCGTCAGATCGCCCTGATCCAAGACGTATCCAGTTGCTGTCGTCGTGAAGGACAGACCCGCTGCCGCCTCACCACCGCTCAGCGTGATAGTCGTCGGAGTTCCGGTGGCATCAAATGTGACGACGCTGGTGGAGTTCGGTGTACCGGCCGACCAGTTGGCGGCGTCGTCCCAACTAAACCCATCGCCGCCCGTGCCTACCCAAGTCGTAGGAGCCGCATGCGACCGACTCGCAAAGAGTGCAAGCCCACCCACCGCCGCCGCAAGCATCGCTCCGCGCTTCCCGCGCTTCTTGGAGGACTTCAGAACCTTGCGAGACACGTTCCCGGCCGCGTTGACGTGAGACATTTCTCACTCCTATGTTGGTTATTCCGACTTGCCCTTTGCGGGGCCCTTCACTCCACCGAACTTCAGAAACAAACGATATGAAAAGGCATTGCAAGCTGTTCAGAACTGCGACTTCTTCCACGCGCAACATGCGCTGCTGCGAGTTGCACAACTAAAACGAGATGAGCAGAAGAAATGTTCGTCAATTCCGTTGGCCCTCGTTGCCCTCAGTTACGCCGTGTTTTTCGCGTTTTTCAGAAGTGTGAGAAACCCTCGCACACATCATAGACCGCACGCAAACACTGCGCAACGTCAAGTGACTCTCTAATCTAACTGACAATTCACGCTTTGGCAATACAATTCTCATTAATAACATTGCCTACGTACGCATTATCAGCCTTGAATCGCGACAAAAAAATGGGCAAAATGCCCGTAAATCATTATAAATTCTTATCTTACTACAAAAAATACGCCAATCCGCCTACCGCAATCTCCTCGGAATGTTGCAAGAATCGTCAGATTTTCCGCAACTCCACGCCAAAAGCCGTCACGCCAATATTTTCGCGAACAGATTTGAACTCGTACATTATGTCACCAAACTCGACCCAGGCAAATTTTATTTCGACATTTCGCCCAACGTCCATTTGTCTAAGGCGCCGTCGTCGGTAAACGCGGCCCGATCGGCGCTTCCTGCGTCGTCGGACGCGTCGTGCTCTCCTGCGTCGCCGGCACCCGCGGCGGATCCAGCCTACCCGTTCCCGCATCCGCCGGCGCGGCCAGTGCCGCCGCCGCAAACTCAACCATGCCCGACGCCATCCGCCTCACCAGCGGCTCCGGATCGGCCGTCAATGGCCCGACCACCGCTTTCCACTTCTCAGGCGGCGTCCCAAACACCCCCGTCATCCCAACCAGCCGAGACGCCCAATCCGGATCCGAAAGCATCCGCTTCAAAATAAGCGCCCGCGTCTCCTCCGAACCGCTCGTCGCCTGCGAGTATCGCGCCCAGAACCGGACCGGCGCATCCGGGTCGCTCATTGCGCCGCGAATAGCCTGATCAAACTCCATCGCCTGCTCCTTGAGCGTGCCCATGTTTGCCTGTTCTTTTTCGGCCCGTGCGATTTGTGCCCGAATGATCTGGAGATAAGTGTTGATCAGGTCCAGACGCCGAATCTTCTGCTCGTCCGTACCTCCGCTGATCTCCGCCTCGGCCTTACGGAACTCATCGGCCGTCTGCAGGAACGGCGCGCGTTCAAAAGCGCGCTCAAATGGCGCATTCAACCCCCCGGGCATCGATACAATCACGTTCCCCTTTGCAACCGCCCAATTTGTCCTAATCGTCATGCTCAGCGACAACGGCATGGTCGGCGTCTGCATAAAAACCTGCCACAACGACCCATCGTCCAACCGCACATTCTGCGTGATGCTCTGCTTGGGATGCAACACCCCCTGCTGCCACAACCGTTCCCCAGCCACACCCTGCATCGGCTGCGGCGTCGCGTCCTTCAACTGCGGTATATTCGCGTCAAACCCCAATTCCGGCCGAATCAGCCCAAGCGGCCCAACCGTAATGTCATCATTCCCAATGTTCTGCACCGTCACCCGTGCCATCACCGGCTCGCCATACGCAAAACTCACTTTCAGCGGCTCGGCTTTCACCAGGTAAAAATTCTGTGGCTGGTCCAGTATCTTCAACCACTGCACCGGAAACTTCCGCAGCTCAGCCCGCACGCTTTCCGCCTCGGGTCGCGGCACCAGCTTGATCTGTCGGGGGTGAAACTCGTTCCACAGAATCGCCCCCATCAAACCCGAAGGACTCGCCGTCATCAGCCGAGTCGCGGCCGCATCCAGTTCCGCCGCATCCGCCGCCCCCGCCCGCGAAAGCCGCAGTAAACCCATTCCCGCCAGCGGATCGCGGTCCGCAACGGCCGAAAGCTTCTGCTTCGCGGCGGTCGTGTCCCCCTTAATCAGGTAAATCCACCCCACCGTCCGCGCCAAAGTGGGATTGCCCGGCTTCAGCACCTTTTCCAGGAAATCGGTGATCTTCTTCGCCTCGTCCGGGCTCTCATCAAAATAAACCTCGAACCACGCCAGCGTCTGCAGCGTGTCGATGTAAAACGCCTGTGCTCGCTGCACTTCCTTGTTTTCGCTCCCGCCCAGCAAGGCCGCATCGTCGCTCAAGTCCGGAATCGAGATAACTTCCCCGCCCGTCGGCTGCGTCGTCG
The DNA here is from genome assembly GCA_038222915.1 of Tepidisphaerales bacterium. Classification (GTDB taxonomy): domain Bacteria; phylum Planctomycetota; class Phycisphaerae; order Tepidisphaerales; family Tepidisphaeraceae; genus JBBRHH01. The sequence continues at coordinate 9,514 of JBBRHH010000042.1, read as the reverse complement.
CGCCCTTCACCCCCAAAAAGCCGCGAACCTGCTGAATCTTGTTCACCAGGATGTTGTGCCCCATTGCCCGATACTTCGCCGCCGCCGGCTTGTCGTCCTTGCGCATCTCCTGCATCAACCGCAGCATCGGCGCAGTCACATCTTCCGTCGCCTCCATCAGATAATCACAGATATCCGCGACAGTCTTGGTCTGATCCGCAATGAAAGCCTCCATCGCATACCGCGCCGCATATTCCGGCGGTTCAGGCGAATGCGACAGCCGCACCAGAGCCTTCCCCTGTGCAAACCACAGCAGCGATTCATCCGTCAGCCCCAGATCCGCCAGTTGCTGCGCCAAATCCACCATCACGTTCGCCTGATTCGGGTTCGAGCGCAGCATCGCCGTCACCAGCCGCACCCGCTCCACCGGCTGCGTCGCCGATCGCACCGTCAACGCAAACTCGCGCTGCAACGCCTCCAAATTCAGGGGATTCAGCCGCAACGACTCGCGAACCGCCTTCAAAACCTCATCTTCCGACTTGCGCTCCCCCAGCACATCCGCCAGCCGAAGCGCGATCCCCGAACGCACCTCCGGGTGAATCTCCATCCGCCCCAGCAGGTCGTTGAGATACGCCTCTTTCTTCTCCGCCGCCTGAATCTGGCTCAAATACAGGTCAACAATCGTCAATTGAATCGGCCGATCTTCCGGCTGCAGCTTGCGAAAAGCCTGCGCCGCCACCATCCGCTCCTGGTTCGCGTTCGCGTCATCGCGAATCCCCGCCAGCACATCCACCAGTTGCCGCGGATAACGCGGCTCCGTCGGGTCCATCCGCTGCGCCGCCTCCAGCAGCGCCGCGGCCATTTTCAGATTGCCCGGCCCCACCTTCGACACCTGCATCACCCGTCGTGAAAGTGCCCCAAGCCGTGCCGCCAGCGCCGCATATCCCGGTGCGGTCGTCGGCGACCCCGTCGCAGCCGCTCCAACAGCCGCCGGCGGCGCCGCGGGCGCTGTCAAAGCAATCCCCACCGCAATCGCGCCCGCTAGAACAAAAAACGGAATCGTCGATGAAATTCTCATGAATCGCTCACGCCTCGTTCAGAACATCCCGATCATCATCGGCCGGCCAGCACCAGCGCCACCGCCGCCACGCCCCCAACCAGGCAAATCACCGCCGCCAGCACCTTCAGCACAAAACTAAACCCATCCCGCCTGTAAATCGCATCGACCACCAGCACCATTAACATCAATTGCGCAGCGGAAATCGCCGCCACCGCCGCACTCTTAAACCCCAGTTCCGCGAGCTGCGGATGCGCCGCCCCCAACACTGCATTCATAGAGGGCGCCTTAAACCAAGACCACAATCCCCCCACCGCCAGCGCAAGCGCCATGGGCGAGCTCACCACCACCCGCAATTTGTGTTCACGCACATCCATGTCGCTCTTCCAAACCAGGCCTCACGCCCTCTCGTCGATCCGTGCCCCGCTCTCATTCTCCCCTGCCCCCTTCTTTACTCCCCAAATCTCCTGCAAGATCGGCCTCTCTCGCACCAAATCTTCTGTGTCCGCCAGAAGTTCAACCCGCTTTCGTAGCCAGGCGCCCAATTCCTCCCTCCCGGCCTTCATCGCCGCCAGCGCTAAAAACGCCTGCGCACGCGCCGCATTCCCCGCCGGCATCAACTCCACCAATTGTATCTTCCGCGCCATCCCTTGCAGCATCTCCTCCCACCGGCCAATCCGCGCCTGATAGTCCAATTGCAGCAGCGTCAGGTTCAACGCCTCCTGCAACGACAATTTCTCTTGATGCAGCGCCGCGATTGCCGCATACGCCCCATGCACATCCCCCATCTCCAGCAGCGCATCCGCCAGAATCAGCCGGCTCCGCGTCGACAGGCTCCGAATCGTCCCCCGCCGCTCGTGCAAAACCGCCGAAGCGACCAGCGCCGCCTCCGCCCACCGGCGCTGCGCATGGCGCAACACCGCCAGATGATGCAGGCTCATCAACTTGACCGTCCGAAACAGTGAAAAACTCCACAGCGCCTCTTCAATCTGCGCCTCTGCCCGGTCATAGTCCCCCGCCGCAATCAGCAATGGCGACCCCGCCGCAATCCGCGACGCCCGCACACTTCGATAATTCAATGTCATCCAGATCGCCCACACCCCGCCGATCCCCACCAGCGCTGCCGCGCCCCCCTTCCCAAACCCCACACCCAGCACCATACAAGCTGCCGCCGTCGCCGCGAGCACGCCCTTTAGAAACGTCCCAAACGTAAGGTCGCGCCGGCACCGGGCTATTGCAGTTTCCACGCGCATCAAGCGGCCTCCGCGGGGGCGGCCGCCGCCAGATATTTTTCCCCAACCGACTCAATCTCCACATAACGCCGTCGCAGCTCAACCGCCGGACAAAGCAACGTCGCCTTCTCCCACGCCTCCTGCGCCTCCGCCATCCGCCCCGCCGAATCATGCGCCTTCGCGATCAATGCATACGCATCCGCCACGCGGTGCCCCAGTTGTTTCCGCAGAATCGGCAGTTTTTCATTGAAAATCTCCAGCGCCTCGGCCGGATGCCCCGTCTTCACATCCCGGTAAATCTCCAGCAATGCCAGCCCCGAAGACCGCGGCGCCTGCGGCATCCGCTTGAGCTCATTGATTGCCCGGTCCACGTCAAAAAGCCGGTCCTCGTGCAGCATGCACATCGCCCGCTCCAGCCGAATCGCGTGTGTCGTATCCGAATCCAGCACATCCAGTGAAATCAGGTATTCACACACCGCCGTCGCATCCGCATACCGCTGATATCTCGTCAAAATCTTCGTCAAAAACATCAACCCCAGCAGCCGCGCCTGCGGCGTCTTCGTGGGCTGCGACAATACGCTCCCAATCATCGCCGCCGCCTCTGCCCACCGCCGCAATTGCAGCAGTTCCTCCACCACCTCAAGCTGTTTCTGCTCCAGCTTCACGCGCCGCACCGTCATCCACGTATAAACCCCCATCGCCCCGACGATCAAAAGCATGAGCAGGCTGGAAAATAGCTGTGCGATCGCCCCATGCCCCGCCTCTTTGCTCATGAACGAGCTGGTCAGAATCACCAGGATGAACAGCCCCGCCGCATACCAAAGCCACAGCGAGCGCCCTCGCGGCTGGCTCTGCTCCAGCATCGCCGGCACATCCAAAAATGAAGGCGGTTCCAGTTCAGCCATTGATTCGCCGATCGTATCACGCCCGCATCGCGAAACGCGCAGTGCCGGACACTCCCCACATACTACAGGCGCAGAATCAAACTTTCACCGCCAACTTGAGTTGAAGCGGAAAAGAATCTCGCGGCAGAGGTAGTCGAAAAAGAAAGGTCTGCTTCGGATCACGAAAGCGAAAGCGCCACGCTCCCGCTCGCCCCCGCATACCCATCCACCGCAATCCGATACGTCTGACCCGCCACCGCATTAATGCTCACCGCGCTGGTCAGCGTCCCACCTGTCGGGTCATCGTCATTGCTCGCCACCGTCGCCAGGCTGCCCACCGCGTTCCCCGTATACACACCCAGCAGCGTATCAAACGAGCTGCCATGCGTGTGGATCTTCACGGTCTTCGTGCTCGTCGCGGTCCAGGTAAACCAGATCGAAGCGCCGCCCGCATTCCCCGCATGGCGCGGTTCGTTAGTCTCTTTCGATGCACCGATGTTCGAACCGTTCCAGACCGCCGAAGTTCCCGTCAATACCGCCGCATTCGCAAAACTATCATTCGTCACCGCCGCCGCCACGGCCTGCGACAGATTCAACACAATGCTCCCCGTAGCCGCCGAATAGCCATCCACCGCGATCCGATACGTTGTTCCCTTCACCGCCGTAAACGTCAGCGCGCTGGTCACAACGCCAGACAAATCATCGTTGCTGGCAATCGTTGTCAGCGCAGAAACCGAGCTGCCCGTGTAAACCCCCAGCAACGTATCAAACGAACTCCCGGCCGTCGTCAATGTGACTTTCCCCGCCGAAGGCGCAGTCCAACTCCACCACACCGATTTCCCGCCCGCATTCCCAGCGTGACTCGGCTCGCCGCTCTCCTTCGTCGCATTCGCATTCGAACCGCTCACCGACACCGACGTCCCGGTCAATACGGTCGCCGAAGCAAACGCATTGTTCACCGGCGTCGAAACGGGCGTCGTCACCGTCAGACCAGCCGAAACCACATTGCTCGAAACATTCGACGCATCCGACGCCACCGCATAATAAGTGTAATTTCCTGCCGAAAAACCCGACGTCGTCGACGCAATCGTCCAAGCCGTCCCGCTCTGCGTTCCGGTTCCCACCAGCGTATCCGTCCCGGTCTGCAACCCGCTCGTGCCGTTGCTTTCACGATAGAACTTCACGCCCGAAATCGTGCCGTTCGTCTCCACCACATTGCTCGCAGTCAGAGTGCTGCTCGTCCCCGTCACCACCGAAGTGGGACTCGCGCTCAGCGACCCGATCGTCGGAGTCGGCGGCGATGGCGGCACCACCACCACCGGCGGAACCGTCGTCGATCCCGCCAGGTCCCTCACCACCCGATTCACAATCGGCGTCCCGCGCCCTGTGACCAGATCATAACCCGCCCCCGCCGCGTACCCATTGTTACCTGTCGTCACATCATGGAAGTCGGAAGACGGCAACGTATAAATCTTCGGCAAAGCCCCCGTCGCACCATCCAGTGTCCCCAATCCATTCAACACCCGTCCCTGATTCGCCACAGCGATCAAACCCGCCCACATCGGAGCCGCCAAACTCGTTCCGCCCACCTGAATCCAAGGTGCGTTCGGCGAATCATATGAATCCACCACCGAAACGCCGCTCGCCGGATCAGCATCAAAAGCCACGTCCGGAACGGCCCGCGCTGTACTGCTCTGCGTCACCACCCCGCGCTGATACGAAGGCTGCGAAACCACTGTGCTCAAACCCCCACCCGCCCCGCCATACATTCCGCTGCTCGTTCCATTGCCCCACGCGCTCTCAGAAACATAAGTGCTTGTTGAATCAACGTTAAGACGCGTACCGCCCACCGCCACCACATTGGGCGACGACGCCGGATACTCCACCGCCCGCGTGCTCGTCGCCGACGCATCGTAAGAGCCGCTGTCGCCGCTCGACGCAAGGAACGTCACGCCGTTGTGCCCCGAAGGCGTCGTAAAAAATTGATCGTAATAGCTCTGCCCCGAATATTCCCCGCCACCCCAGCTCATCGAAATCGCCGACACTCCCGCGTAGCGCCGTGCTGTATTGATCGCGGTGAACAAATCGCTGTCCGAAGCTGAGTTGGCCAGCACCAGCAAAATGTTCGCTTTCGGCGCCATCGCGTGCGCCCACTCCACGTCCAGCGAAGTCTCAAGAGCCCACGAATAGCCCGGCCCCGACGGGTCGTTCCGTGGCAGTGTGCTTGAACCCGTCTCGCCAATCCGTGTAAACGAAGGCGGGTCGGCCAATCCAAATTGTGTGTCAAAAGTATGTAGATCCGCCACGATGTTCGGTGCGTTATACGCATCCACAATCGCAATCGTCTGCCCCGAACCATCCCCGGTAACCGATCCAAAACTCACCTGGTCAAAACCGTAAGCATGCCGCACCGCCGCCGGCCGCATCCCCACCGGCGCAGTCGACGCCAAGGGCCGGCTCGATCCCGCCCGGTGATACAACTCGAAATTCGGCGTCTCCACGTTCGTCACCTTCACCTGCGCCAACGACGCCCGCGCAGTATGTCCCGCGTGCGGCAACGCAATCACCGGCAGCGCAACCGACAACAACCGTCGATCTTCCAGCCCCTCGATTACCACGCGATAAATCTCGCAGGAAATCGCCGCCTTGTTCAAAATCACCGTTGATCGTTTGCGGTTGTTCAAGCTCATTTCCTTCCGTAGAGGCCGCCATTACCCAAAAGGCCACATAATCATGCACTTTTCAGTATTGGCGAAATAGCATGAGACCATAATGAGGATCGGCCACTCCGTCGGCCTCTTTAACTCAAGCCGCTTCCGATAACCATTATTCCGATTTCCTATCGCTCGTCTTCAACATTTTGACAAAAACCACGTTCATTTTTTGAATTGCCGGCATAACCCCAACAACCACATGTCACCTCGCGCACCCTCCGTGTCATAGCTGACACGATCCAACGCGCATCGGATAGTTTTCGCAATCGCACGGATAGTCTCTATATAGAAGGAATGGACCCCGGCCCAGCCAACTGCGCACCCGGTCCAATAATGGCTCGCCCAGCCAAAATTCGGCCACAATGATCCGCCCCGCTACTCAAGAAAATTTGAAATGTTGGCGCGCCAGAAAAATTCTCTGGCCAACTGCCTCAGCCCCTGCTAAATTGCCCGAAGTCGGTGGTCGAGAGGACTAATAGCATGCATCGAAGGGTATGTCATTTCAGCGGCCACGTACAAGGGGTCGGCTTCCGCTACACCACCCAGAACCTCGCTCTCAATTACGACGTCGGCGGTTTCGTCCGCAACCTCCCCGACGGCCGCGTCGAACTCGTCATGGAGGGCCCCGATTGCGAGATGGACGACCTCCTCAGCGGCATCAAGCGGAAATTAAACGGCCACATCAAACGACTGGATGTAGACGAAGCTCCCGCGACCGGCGAGTTTCAGCAGTTCTACATCCGGCACTAGCCACCGCTACCCGGATTACTATTATGTATAGTCGCCCAGGCGCAATCGCCGGGATAACCCGCGTTCTCGTCCAGGAACCATGACCGAGCTCTCCCAATCGCCACCGTCCAGTTCACCAGCCAGTTCCCCCGGCCTGGCCCACACGCGCCGCCCCTCCTCACTCATAAGTCCCTACCGCACCTGGGTTATCCTCCGCCACACCTTTACCGAATCCATCGTCCAACCCATCTTCCCACTCCTCCTCACCCTCGGCACCGCCGTCCTCGTCATCTTCACCTTCCTCCCCTTCTTCACACTCAGCGAAGACACGGTCATGTTCAAGGCCGTCGCCCTCGACTTCATCCTACTCTTCGTCCTCATCACCACCCTCTTCGCCACCAGCAAGTCCATCTTCGACGAAATCGAAGACCGCACCATGCTCACTCTGATGAGCAAACCGGTCCAGAAGTGGGAGGTTCTCCTTGGCAAGTACCTCGGCATCATCGCCTCCTCCCTCCTCGCCGTCGCCATCCTCGGCCTCGTGCTGGGTCTCACCATCTGGCACCGCATCCCCACCGACTACCTCATCCGCACCGACACCCTCGACGACCTCGAACTCAAACGCCTCCACGGCCTCCGCCTCATGCACCTCGCCGGCCTAGCCCCCGCACTCGTTCTCCTCTGGTTCCAAATCTGTGTCCTCGCCGCCATCGGCGTCGCCCTCTCCACACGCGTCTCCCTCGTCGTCAATCTCCCCGTCGTCATCTTCCTCTACATGGCCGGCAACCTCACCCGCTTCCTCTTCCCAACCACCGACCAGCAGAGCACCTTCACGAAGGCAACCGCCTGGCTCCTCTCCACCATCCTCCCCTACCTCGAAAACTTCGACCTCCGCCAGAAAACCGTCTACGGCAAAATCAAAATCGCCCAGTTCATCACCGATCAGCACGCCATCAACCTCTCCAGCATCTGGACCTACGTCGCCTGGGCCGGCCTCTACGCCATCGTCTACACCTTCTTCGCCCTCACCGCAGGCATGTACCTATTCCAAACCCGGGAACTCGGCGGCGCTGAAGGCTAAATCCTGATGGAGCGACAGCGACTGAAGGATCTACGTGACCCAGAGAGTACGTGCGAGCCTGCGCAATCCACTCACCCGCCCCTTGCCGTAGCCGGACTCGTAGTCGGACTCGTACTCGGCAACGCCCCCTCCATCACGACCCGAAACCCCATGTGATTAACGTTCGCCACCGGCACATGCCGCCGGCATGCCGATCGACCCACCGTAACCTGCAGCGGCCACGTCCCCCCGCGCAACACCCTCTCCGTTCCAGTGGCCGGCCCATGCGGATCAAGCGCCTCCTCGGTCGGATATGGCCCATACCAGTCCCCACAGAACTCCGAGAGCGTACCGTGCATGTCATACAAACCCCATGCATTCGGCTGCAAAACCGCGACCGGCCGCGGCATGCCAGCGTCCCAGTTCGTCCGACTGACCCACGCCACCGCAAAAACTTTTTCCGGATCATTTCCCGTGCAGTATGCGGTCGTCGTGCCGGCGCGACAGCAATATTCCCACTCAGCCTCGGTCGGCAAGCGATACGTCGCCCCCTCCTTCTGGGTCAGTGCCTCGCAGAATCGCTTCGCATCCTCCCAGCTTGGCTTGTCGACGGCATAATCGCCGGCCCGGTCAAACGGCTCTATCGGCACCGGAGCGCCAAGCAATGCTTTCCATTGGTCGCCGGTCACCTTCGTCATCGCGATATAAAAATGCTTCGTGAGATGGCATCGAAACTGACTCTCGTTTTCCTGATGATCCACTTCGTCAACCGGACTGCCCATCGTGAATTCCCCCGGATGAATCTCCACCATATGCATGCCAATGGAGTTGGTGAAAACGCGGCGCCCCAGCTTGATCCCCACCTGTTCTTCCATCGCCGCCGCTCCAAACTCGTCGCCACCCTGGTGCCGCAATCGAGACGCCTCGCCCAGTTTGGTCCAAACTTCATCCCGCGGCGGATTCGTCTCAATCCGCGCCAGCGAACGCGATAGTTCAAATCGTTGAGCAGCCGACATTCCCGCGGTCTGCGGGTCCGTTGGTTTCGGCCGGGTCGTTGGTTTCGGCGGATACGCGGCAGGATAGTTCCGCTCGTTGAAATCCAACACCACCCGCATCCCCGTGAACGCGTCCGCGCGGGAAAGTCGCGTTGGAAACCGGGCCGCCGATCGCGCCCCCAGATAACCGGTCGCCCATGAACCGCCGCGCGCCACCTTGGTCGTCCCATGCGCTGGACCGCTCGGGTCCGTGGCGCCGGCTTCCGGATAGGATTCATGCCAGTCGCTGCACCACTCGAGCACATTCCCCAGCATGTCGTACAGCCCCCACGCATTGGGCTTAAGCGAGGCAACCGCGAGCGGTCCGCCCGCATCCATAAATTCCTCGCGCCCTATCCGCGCATACTTCTCCAACTCCTCGGGCTTGTCTCCGCAAAAGAACATCGTCCGCGTTCCCGCGCGACACGCGTACTCCCACTCCGCCTCCGTGGGAAGTCGATACGTCTGCCCCTCGCGATCGCTCAGCGCACGGCAGAACGCTTCCGCGTCTCGCCACAGCACTCCATCCACCGGATACTCCGAATCCTTCCGATAAAAACTCGGATTCCGCTGGCTTGTCATAACCGCGTCCCACTGTGCCTGCGTCACCTCGGTCATCCCCATGAAATAGCCATGACTGATCCGGCACGGAAACTGCCGCTCACTCACATCCCGTACCGACTCGCTGGCCGGACTCCCCATCAGAAATTCGCCCGGCTCGATCTCGACAAAATGCATCCCCACGGAATTCGAATAAACACGACGTCCCAGCTTCTTCGAAACCTCCGCCTGCACCGCATACCCGGCCGAATCCATGGGATTGGC
>JBBRHH010000041.1:0-18960 GCA_038222915.1 Tepidisphaerales bacterium | reverse complement strand
GGCGAAGGTCACCGGTATTCAGCGGTAGGTTTAATAATGTGGGTGTGCATCGCCCATGCTTGATCTGAGACAGCAGTCCGGCAGGTGATAAAAGCCTTTTGAGATGTCGACCGATCCCATCCTGAACGATATAATTTGGTTAGATATAGATCGGGCGGATGAGTTGAACGCTTGACCCAATCGCCAAGTGACGTACCCAAATGTCCCTCAATGCCTTTAACAAGAAGCAAATCTCTTGAAGCCGCCAATAGCACTTACGAGGGGCGGCTATCCAACGACCTGAGGTTCGCGATGTCAGAAATGGGATCCTTCTTTGAAGGTGAAAGCAAAGTCCATCGAGCCCTGCAAAAAATTACTCGCAAGTTGAAAGAACTGGACATCTCCTATGCGGTGGTCGGTGGCCTGGCGCTATTTAAACACGGATACAGGCGGACGACAGATGACGTCGACATTCTCGTGACTTCTGCAGATCTCAGGACGATCCACGAGAAACTTGAGGGTCTGGGTTACCTGCCACCGTTCAAGAATAGCAAGCACCTCCGCGATGTTGAAGAAGGCGTAAGAATCGAATTTCTGACCACGGGTGATTTTCCGGGTGACGGCAAACCAAAAGAGGTTGCCTTTCCGGATCCGAAGGACGCCGCGACCGAGGCCGAAGGAATCAGATATCTCAATCTCATTCCATTGATCGAATTGAAACTTGCATCTGGTTTATCGGCTCCGCATCGAAGAAAAGATCTGGTTGATGTGCAAGAGCTTATCCGAACGCTGGCGCTTCCGCTTGATTTCAAGGAACAACTGCGTGGATCGGTTTCGGCGGAATTTGCCCGGCTCTGGGCGGAGATCAACAGCCCCCGGCGCTTTGTTGCTCTCTGGAGGAAAAAGTGGATCAGAGATGAAGCGACCACGCTTGAAAATATGATTGGCGGTCTGCGTTCCGCCGCCGACACTCTTAAAGCAATGCTGGACGACGGCGTGGTTCTGGATGTGTCTGTTGGTGGGGCCGACGATGACTACGCGCATCTGGTCACAACAAATCCTGAAATTGCACGCAAGTATGACATGCAGCCGGAGGAGGATTTCTTTGCCGATTCCGACCATGCCACGGATGTCTGAGGCGATGGACAGTTTGTAGGGTTGGATGAATTTCGGTGGTCTCGTTGGCCCGTCGACCGCAGCCCAGTCAGTCGTCGCGAAATTGGTGGGCCCATGCTTCGCATGACATAATGGCGTTGTGCCGAGCACAACCTACACTTCCAAAGATGTCGCCGCTGCTTTGGCCAGGGTTCTGCCCACAGCGCCAGACCGATTGCTGCGGGTGTTTTCGCTGGCGTGCCTGCGGCGTGTGCGGCACCTTTTGAGCGACACCTTCTGCAATGCTCTTGATGTCGCCGAATTGCACGTGAACGGCCGTGTCTCCGACGCTGAGCTTGGTGTGGCGGTGACGGCCGTAAAGCGTGCGTCGGGCAGAAGGCGCAGCCGCGAGTGGGCCGTCTATCATGCTGTGCGATACGTCAAGGGCAGCCCGCAGGCGGAGGTGGCAAATATTGCCGCGTGGACCGCGGAGATCGCGCGGGATTCGATCGCCTTGCCCGAACGATCTGCATCGGGGGTCAAGACTTCCATCGGTCGCGGCTATTTCCTTGCCGGTGGAAACGGTGAACCCTCCGTCGCAGTGTTCTCCTCGAGTCACGCTCCGCCCGATGCGCCGCCAGACCTCATTGCCGCCTACGAGCGGGCGACGAGCGAACTGCGCATCGCACAGCAACGTGATGAGGCAGAAGCACGGCAGCAGGCCGATGCACAGAAAGCTGAGTTTCGCCAAGCTTACGACGAAGCAGAGGCCGCGCGCGCCGCTGCGTACACCGGTGAAATCGCTGCTCAGTTGAAGTTGATCGACGATTTATTCTGAATGTTGGCGCGACGTTAACATTTCATATGCAGATGTCTAACGCCAATTCGCCGTGTCGACGGCCGAGCCGCCTCATTTCTTGATCCGGTCCCGAACCCGTGTTTCTTCCGTCGGATCCAGCGGGCGGAAGGGCCAATACGTAGCTTGGCCGGGGGCGAAGGTTGCGCCGCCTCGGTTGCCCATGACGAAGCCGTTCCCATTTTTCGCGGGCACAAGGAACAGGGACATTGCGTCCTTTTGCAGAACCATCACTGGCCAGGCATGCCCGAACGTTGGCATTTGCAGCGCGATGATCCCCCGCGAATCGACCGTGTATGTACCGTGGTATGCGCTTACGTCCACTCCATACTCGAACATGTGAACCACGCCCGTTGGAAGGAACGTGATATCAGTGTCTCCATCCAGGCCGATCCACTTCCCGCTGAAGGATCGGAATGTCGCCGAGCCTTGCTTCGCGATCAGAGCGTCCAATTCCGTCGCCGAGGCCGGGGCGGCGGGTGCCGTTGTTGGTTGGCTGATGGTCGGTTGGGTGTTGCCTGGTGGCGGCGGCGGTGCTTCGCCGGCATCGCGACAACCCGTGACGATGCACATGGACACGCTCGCGACTAACAATCGGATTGCGATCATTGATGCGCTGGTCCACATAACGTAAATCGTCCGCTTGAACGAGAAATTAGGCCGGCTTCGGCGGCCCTCGAAGGACCAGCAGTTGGGCGAAAATACGCAGCAGCGGTGCCGTCTGACTTCGAGGCGTGCTACCTCATGGTTGATATTTCCTCGGAAACGTGAAGCATACTTCTGCTCGACCTGTGCGAGTGCGTCCATGGAGCAGGCTCGTTTCCAACCTCAGCGCCCGCCGGGCTACCCTTCGGTCCCTGATCGCCGGTCATTGCTTCGCGGCGGAACGCCTTGCTTGAGACCAAGCTCTTCGATCAGCGGCTCGACGATTCGGTTGGTTTCTGCAATGTGCCTGCGCAAGTCGCCGTTATACTGCGCCGCGATCGTCTCTCGAACGAGGCGCACGTCGGCTACTCCCGTGTCTTCGGACGGATCGATCTTGTCTTGAGAATTCTCATTCATGCGTTTCACTCCAATCTCATCAAGTCCGGCGTGACCAGTTCCGGCAACCGCAGCCGCGCGCGGGCGGCAATTATCGTCAGATGGGTTCGCTTGTTCGGATTGGCGAGGTGGTTTTGATTCCACGTTAATAGATAGTCCACACGGTGCACGATGCTCACGGCGAGGTGAACCGCATCTCCTTCGTTGGACGGTCCCGGCATTACTCTTTCGGCCACGAGCATTTCAGCGAATGAAACCACCTCGGGCGTTGACGGAAGCAGCGTCAATCCTTTCAGCATGGCCAGCGCCGGTTCGCGCACCGCATTGGGGAAGTCGGTGCTGCTCAATTCACGAACCACTTCGCCGGAGATGTATAATTCAAACTTCGGTGCGTGATCCTCCTACCATTTGAAACTGGTCGCCCTACGCCCCCGGGCGATCTCACCGGTACGGATCGTGCAGCATTCGCTGAAGAAGCTGGTTTCCACGTAAACGCTGGACATTACCCGATTATAGCATCGCCTCCCCATTCCGCATTCTCGACTCGAACCCCGGAACGTTTTAGGCCCAACCCGGTATCTCCTGATATGCTTCCCTGACCATCAGTTACATCGATTCCATGAACCGCATCTTTCCAACATTTCTCGCTACCTGCCTTCTCGCACTGGCCCACCCGCTCGGCGCGGCCACGCCCGACGCTGGGGCGGAGTTTTTTGAAACCACTGTCCGTCCGCTCCTTGTCGCCAAATGCTTCGAATGCCATTCCGCCGAATCGAAAAAGCTCAAAGGAAGCCTCCGCCTCGACGGCCGAGACCTCATGCTTAAAGGCGGCGATTCCGGCCCGGCCATTGAACCCGGCAAGCCCGACAAAAGCCGCATTATCGAAGCTATCGCCTACACCAATCCAGATCTCCAGATGCCCCCCAAATCGCAGCTCACCCCCAAAGAGGTCGCCGACCTGACGCGCTGGGTTGCGATGGGAGCGCCTTGGCCGGCCAGCGCCAGCGTGGCCGTGAATCCCGGGGGCATTGAAGCCTTTGATCTCGAAAAGCGTCGCGCGAGCCATTGGGCCTGGCAGCCGATCAAAGCCGTGACGCCGCCGGCCGCCTCCGCGAAATGGGGTATCAGCCCTATCGACGCGTTCCTTCTCGCGAAACTCAAGGAAAAAAACCTCGACCCCGCTGCCCCGGCCGACCGTCGAACTCTCCTGCGCCGCGTCACCTTTGAGCTGACAGGCCTCCCACCAACTCCGGAAGAGATCGAAGCTTTTGTCGCCGACAAAGCACCCGACGGCCTTGCGAAGGTTGTCGATCGCCTCTTGGCGTCGCCGCGTTATGGCGAGCGCTGGGCCCGTCACTGGATGGACCTGACCCGCTACGCCGACACGCTCGGTAACGAATCCGATGCCACCATCGCCAACGCCTGGCGCTACCGCGATTATCTCATCCGCGCGTTCAATGCTGACATCCCGTACAACCAACTCGTCACCGAGCATCTGGCCGGCGATCTGCTCCAGCAGCCGCGCCGACATCCGACTGAAGGATTCAACGAGTCGATCATCGCCACCGGCTTCTTCTGGCTCAACGAAGGCAAGCGTTCGCCGGTCGACGTGAAGCTGGCCGAGGCCGAGTGCTTCGACAACAAGATCGACGTCATGTGCAAGACTTTCCTGGGCATGACCGCCGACTGCGCCCGCTTCCACGATCACAAGTTCGATGCGATCGGCACGGACGATTATTACGGCCTCTACGGCTACCTGCGCAGCTCGCGCTACACCCAGGCGCTTCTCAACAAGGACCAGCTCGACGCCAAGGCCGGCGAGCTTCAATCCCTCCGCCAGGACATCCGCAAAGAGTCCGGCGCGCAGTTCGCAAAACGGGCCGCGACGATCTCCAAATATCTTCTCGCCGCCCGCGCGTCAGCCGCCCGCCCCGCCGATGCAGTCGCAGCAGAAAAAGGCCTGTCACCCGCCATCCTGAAAAAATGGATCACAGCGCTGAAGCAGTCGCCAGTCGATCACGCCATGTACCCGTGGGTGCAACTTTCCAGCGCCAAACCGGAAGAAGCCGCCGCCCGCTCCGCCGAGATCCTTAAGCAGCTCAAATCGCGTGAAGCAGAATCGGCCGCCGCATTGCACCGCGAGGCCGACATCGAACTCGCTGATTTTCCGGCCACTGCTTTCGCCGGCTGGTTCTCGGAAGACCAGTCGTTTGGCAAAGCGCCCAGCCGCCCGGGTGATTACCTCATGGGCCCCGGCCCCGATCACCCAGTCACCACCTTCTTCCGCGACGGCACTTGGGCACACAGCGCCTCCCTGTCCCGCAAATTGCAGGGCTCCCTGCGCTCTCCGACGTTCACCATTGACCGCAAATTTCTCCACGTCTTCGCGGCCGGCCGCGGCGCACGCATCAACGTCAACATAGAACACTACGTCATGATCCAGGACCCGCTGTTCGGCGGCCTGCGCAAGCTCCCCGAATCCGATGGCGGCCAATGGATCACCTTCGACCTGAGCATGTGGAAAGGCAATCGCGCCTACGTCGAATTCGCCGACACCACCACCCTCGACCTCCACGACAACAAGGCCGCCGGCTATGCCGCCGATGGTTATCTTGCCGTCAGCCGCGTTCTGCTCTCGGATGAATCTCCGCCCGGCACCACCAGCGCCCCCTCTGGCTTGCCGCTGCTGAGGGGCGCGCCAGTCGCGTCACTTGCGGAATTGGCCGATCGCTATCAGCAGCTCGCGATCGAATCGCTGGCCGCGTTCCAATCCGCCCAACTCTCCGACAAGCCCGACGCGAACGCCCGCGCCTCGTATCTCTCCTGGCTCGTAGAGAACGGCCTCCTTGACGCCGACCAATCCACCGCCGACGAGGCTGCGCATCAAAAACTGGATCAGCTCTTCAAGCGATTCCACGAGATCGAAAGTCATCTCCCCGAAGTGCAGCGCGCCCCCGCAACCGTTGACGGCACTGCCGAAGATGAAAACGTCTTCATCCGGGGCGGCCACAAGAACCTCGGAAAATTGGCCCCGCGCCACATGCTTGCCGCCATCGCTGGTAAGACGCAGCCGCCTCCGTCCACCACCGGCAGCGGCCGGCTCGAACTCGCGAAACAATTCACCGATCCCGCAAACCCGCTGATCTCGCGTGTCATCGTTAATCGCGTCTGGCACCATCTCTTCGGGCGCGGCATCGTCGCCTCGGTCGACAACTTTGGCGTCCTTGGTGAAAGGCCATCCCACCCGGAACTCCTCGATTACCTCGCCGACCGATTCGTCAAAGAAGGCTGGTCGATCAAGAAGCTGATCCGTGAAATGGTGCTGACCAGCGCCTATCAGATGGACAGCCGCAGCACCCTTCAGGCCGAGACGATCGATCCGGAAAACCAGTGGCTTCATCGCGCCAACGTCCGCCGGATCGAAGGTGAAGCGATTCGTGATACGTTGCTCGCAGTCTCAGGCCGACTTGACACCACCATGTACGGCAAGCCGGTCGAGGTTTATCTCACGTCGTTCATGGACAATTACATTGAGGCGTACGGCAAGCCGGGCAAGGGCGGCACGCTAGACGGCGATGGCCGCCGCAGCGTTTACATGATGATTCGGCGCAACTTCCTCTCGCCGATGATGGCGGCGTTCGACACGCCGCCGCCCCTCAACACCGCCGGCCGTCGTGGCACGTCCAACGTTCCCTCCCAGGCCCTCATCCTCATGAACGATCCGTTTGTTCAGCAGCAGGCCCAGCGGTGGGCGCAGGCCATCCTCAGTAAGCCGAACATTGAGCCCTACGAGCGCGTACGCCAGATGTATCTGCAGGCCTTTGCGCGCGGGCCGACCAATGACGAGCTTGCCACCGTCCTCAGTTTCGTCGATTCGCACGGCGAGGAGCTCGGCATCGCCGTTGACGCCCGCGCCGACGACGTCCGCGTCTGGACCGACGTCGCCAATGTCCTGATCAACGTGAAAGAATTCGTGTTCCTTCGGTAAGCCAGGAGAAGTATGGACCACTGCGGCCGATTCATGAAGCGACCCATCTCCCGCCGCGACATGCTGGCGCGCTGCGCCGGCGGCTTCGGCGCAGTCGCCCTCGCCGCCCTCATGGCAGATCAAGCCATCGCAGCGCCGGCAAGCGTTGATCCATTCGCTCCCAAGCCCACCCACTTTCCCGCCAAAGCCAAGAGCGTCATCTTCCTCTTCATGGAAGGCGGCGTCTCCCAGGTTGATTCTTTCGACCCCAAGCCGCGATTGGAAAAAGAGAACGGCCAGCCCTTCAAGATGAAGGTCGAGCCCACCCAGTTCAACAACAACGGCAAGACGCTCGTCAGCCCCTGGAAATTCAAGAACTACGGCCAAAGTGGAACTCCTGTCAGCGAGCTCTTCACTCATGTTGGCGAATGCGTTGACGACATCGCCGTTGTCCGCTCGATGACGTCCGAATTTTCCGAGCACGCCGCCGCCAACTATTTCCTGCACACCGGCATCGGCCAGCAGGGCCGGCCCGGCATGGGCTGTTGGACGTCGTATGGCCTGGGCAGCGAATGCCGCGATCTTCCCGGCTACATCGTCCTCAACAGCGGAAAAATGCCGATCGGCGGGCCGGCCAGTTTTGACAGCGGCTTTCTTCCAGCGACGTATCAGGGCTCCATCTTCAAAACCGGTCCGCAGGCCGTCGCCAACATAAAGCCGCTCGAAGCGCGGCCGGAAATTCAGCGCAGTAAGCTCGACGCAATCCACAAACTCGATCGCGGCATCGTCGCGCGTTTTTCCACCGGGGCGGAGGGCACCGGCCCGATTGAGTCGGCAATCGCCAACGGCGAGATGGCCTTCCGCATGCAGACCGCGGTCCCCGAACTCATGGATCTCTCGGGAGAGACCGAAGCGACCAAAAAACTTTACGGCCTCGACCACCCCGAAGCCCCAACCCGACTCTACGCCGAAAACTGCCTCCGCGCCCGCCGCCTCGTCGAGCGCGGCGTGCGGTTTATCGAGCTCACCGTCCCCAATTACGCCGGCTCACCCGACACCTGGGACGCCCACGACAACCTCCAGAAGAATCACGAAGACAACGCCCGCGCCGTGGATCAACCCATCGCAGGCCTGCTAAAGGATCTGAAATCGCGCGGCCTGCTCAAAGACACCCTCGTCGTCTGGGCCAGTGAGTTCGGCCGCACACCTTTCGCGCAAGGCACCATCGGCCGCGACCATAATCCGTTTGGGTTTACTGTCTGGCTCGCCGGCGGTGGCGTCAAAGGCGGAAGCGTCTACGGTGCAACCGACGAGTACGGCTATAAGGCCGTCGAAAACAAGGCCGACATCCACGACCTACATGCCACCATGCTCCATCTGCTGGGCGTCGATCACAAACGTCAGACCTACCGCTGGGGCGGCCGCGATATGCGCCTCACCGACGTTCACGGCGAACTCATCTCCGGCATCCTCGCATGAATCAATCTGACGACCATCTCTACGCCACGCCGCGCCGCTTCCTGCGCGTGTTGCCCCTCGCCTTCATCACCTATTCTCTCGCCTACCTCGACCGCGTGAACTACGCCTCGGCCGAAACACGCATCCGCGCCGCCCTCCAATTGACCGGCACGATCTCATCCTTCGTCGCGGCCGTTTTCTTTCTCGGCTACTTCGCCTTCCAAATCCCCGGTGCATCCTACGCCTCGCGCCGCAGCCTCAAAAAACTCATCTTCTGGGCCCTGGTCCTCTGGGGAATTCTCTCCGCCCTCACCGGCGTATTGAACACCGTCCCACTCCTGATCATCGACCGCCTCCTCTTAGGCGCAGTCGAAGGCGTCGTCCTCCCGGCCATGCTCATCTTCGTCTCGCGCTGGTTCGCCCGCGCCGAGCGCTCCCGTGCCAATGCCGTCCTCATCCTCGCCAACCCCATGATGATGGCCACCGCCTCCATCCTCTCCGGCTTTCTCATCTCCTATTTCGACCGTCACAAAGTCGGCCTTCTCTCCGGCTGGCAAGTGATGTTCATCGCCGAAGGCCTCCCCTCCGTGATCTGGGCTGTCTTCTGGATGGCGCTCGCCGACGAGCGCCCGCGCGACGCCAAATGGCTCTCGAAATCCGAGGCAGAGGCCGTGCAGCAGCGCCTCGATGCCGAGCAGCGCACCATCGATCACGTCCCCAACTACTGGCTCGCCTTCTCCGACAAGCGGGTCATTCTCCTCGCCCTCACATACATGTGCTTCAACATCGCGGGTTATGGCCTGATGATGTGGCTTCCGCAGATCGTCGAGGAAGGCACAAAGCAGGGCGTCGGCAAGGCCGGCCTGCTCACCGCCATCCCATACGTCCTCGCAGTCTTCTCCATCCTCGCCGTCTCCCAGGCCTCCGACCGCATCCTCAAACGCAAACGCTTCGTGGTGGGCTCGATGTTTATTGGCTGCGCCGCGTTTTGTGTCGCCTACCTCGCCGGCCCAAACCATTTCCGGATCGCCTTCGCTGCCCTGGTCGTAGTTGGCTCCTGCATCTACACCCCCTGCGCTCCGCTCTGGGCCTGGATGTCCGAAATTCTTCCCCGCAATGTCCTGGGCGAATCGATGGCGCTCGTGAACAGCGCCGGCGCACTAGGCGGCTTCTTCGGAACGCTGTTCGTCGGCTGGCTGAAAACCCTGACCGGCTCGACTGGCCCCGCCTTTATCTTCCAGGCCACCTGCTTCGCACTGGCAGGCACATTCGCCATCGTCGTTCGCACCAGAACTACTTCGATTCAGGCGTTCGGGGTTGTGTCGTTGCCAGCGGAACCGGCATGAAAGTCTTCACCAGCTTCTGCCCCGCCACCTCGAATATCCGCACGTTCCCGTCATACCCGGCCGTATAAACCCGCTTCCCATCCGGGCTGAACGCCACCCCATAGACGCCGCCAGTGTGGCCGCCCATGCCCGCCAGTTTATTCCCATCCTTGAACCCGTACACCCGCACCTCGCCGGTGCTCGCCATTGCAATCGACGCCCCATCCGCGCTAAATACAATCGCGTTCACCGGCCCCTGCTGCCGCTCCATATCGCGCACCTTGTTCGCATCCGGCTTCTGTTCCGTCCGCTTCTGCAAATCCGAAACCTTGTAAGTCCGCACGCCTCCCTGCGCCCCGCCAACCACCACCACATCCTGCGACGGATGCCGCGCCAAACTCGTGATCGGCTCCTGCGCATCATTCACATCCACCGCCGGCTGCGTGCTCGCAATCGGAATCAGCTTGAGATTCTTATCCCGCGACCCACTGATCAACCGCGACCCGTCCAAAGTAAAGCAAGTCGCCAAAACCCAGTCGCTGTGCAGATCGCCGCGCAATACTTCCTTCCCACTGGCCACATCAATCACGTGCACCGTCTTGTCCGCGCACCCCACGCCGATCCGATCCCCTTCCGGCGAAAACGAAGCGCCGAACAGCGTATCCCGCGAGATCGTAAAATCCTTTACCCGCCGCCGCTCGGCTACATTCCAGAGTTCAATCTCGCCGAACATCCCCGGCGCACCTCCCGCGCACATCAGTGTCGCACCATCCTTGCTGAACACCAGTGAAGTAATCCGCGGCGAAGCGCTGCTCAACCGCGCGATCAACCCCGACCCATCCGCATGATGCAACAGAATCTCGTGATAGCCCGCCACCGCCAGCATCTCCCCGTCCGGTGAACATGCCAGCGCTCCAATCGCCGGCGCAAGCTGATAGACCGGCCGCTCGCTGGGCGGTGCAGGCGCAGTCGTCGCCAACGCGTTCGCCGGCGTATCGTCCGCGGCACCCTCCTTCACCCACCGCACCAACACCGCCACCTCGTCCGCCCGTAGCGGATCACCCTTTTCTGGCATCTCCGGATTCTCCCCGCTTACCTGCGTGATCAGGAGACTCTTCCCCGGATCACCCGGCACAAGCCCCTCGCCATGCTTCCCGCCCGACCGCAGCCCCTGATAGGTCGTGAGGTTCAACTTCCCCTTCAGCTTCTGCGGCTCATGACAAGCCACGCAGCTATGAATAAAGATTGGCCGAACTTCCCGCCAGTAACTCACTGGCGCATCCGCCCCACGTGCCGCTCGCCCGGCCAGCAGCATTGCTAAAACCGCCAAAAATCGTGTTGCCAAACGGGTTTGCATGATCCAGACCACTATAGTTCGCGCCTCCACCCCCGTTGTCGCCCCCATTCCCACGTTTTGCCGCAAATCAGGACGATATAAGGATCAACGGCTCGCCTGCAATCTGCTATTCTGTAAGGACCGATCCACCGTCGTTTTATGACCTTCCGTAAACCAGCATATCCTCTGCGAGCAACGCTCCCGCTTCTTCTGCTGGCCGTCGCCGTCCTCATCGCCATCCAGGTGTCCACAAACGCCGCCGACACCCCGAGCCAGCTCACCCTCTATCCGGAACAAATCGACCTTCACGGCCCCGGCTCACAGCACGGCCTCCTCGTCGCCGCCGACTCCCACGACATCACCCGCCAGGTCCATCTCACCAGCAGCAATCCCGCCATCGCGATTATCACCCCTGATGGCCAGATTCAGGCTGTCTCCGACGGCCAGGCCGAGATCAGTGTTGACTACAAGGGCACGATCGCCCATCTGCCCATCACCATCTCTGACGCCGCCAAGCCGCGCATCCCGTCGTTCCGCCAGGATGTCATGCCCATCCTGACCAGCACCGGCTGCAATTCCGGCGGCTGCCACGGCAAAGTGGCCGGCCAAAACGGTTTCAAACTGTCCCTCCGCGGCTACGCACCCGAACAGGACTATCTCGCCCTCACCGCCGAGCTAGATTCCCGCCGCATCAATTTCGCCGCGCCGGCCGAGAGCCTCTTCGTCCAGAAACCCCTTGGCAAAGTCCCCCACGAAGGCGGCGTGCGCCTCTCCGAAAATTCCCGCGCCCACAAGCAGCTCCTCCGCTGGATCGAAGCCCGCTCGCCTAGCCCCGACCCCGCCGAATCCGACTCCACCTCGCTTGAAGTCCTCCCCGGCGATCGCACCCTCCACGTCGCCGAAACCCAGCAGCTTCTCGTTCGCGCTCACTACCCCGACGACACCGTCCGCGACGTCACCTGGCTCTGCCAGTTCTTCTCCAACGACGACAACGTCATCACCGTCACCCGCGAAGGCGTCGTCAAATCCATCCGTCCCGGCACCACCTCCGTCCGCGCCCACTTCCAGGGCCAGGTCGGCGTGGTCACCTTCACCACCGCCTTCGAAAACCAGGTCGACTCGGCCGCCTTCGCCGGCAAAAAAAACCTCATCGACGAACCCGTCTTCCACCAACTCGAGCTTCTCCACCTCCCGCCCTCGCCGCCGTGCGATGATGCCACCTTCCTCCGCCGATCCTTCCTCGACGTCACGGGCACCTTGCCCTCCCCCGAAGAAGCAGTCGCCTTCCTTGCCGATACCAACCCCGACAAGCGTTCCAAGCTGATCGACGCACTCCTCGAACGTCCCGAATACGTCGACCACTGGACCCTCCAGCTCTGCGACATCTTCCAGAACCGCCGCGAGCGCGACCACGACGCCCGCGGTGCAAAAGGTGTCCGCTCCTTCCAGGCCTGGCTCCGCCAGCAAGTCGCGGCCAACCGGCACTGGGACGATCTCACCCGCGACGTCCTTCTCGCCAAAGGCGACACCGTCCATCAGCCCCAGGTCGGCTACTTCGTCGCCCCCATCAGCGAAAAACAAAACGTCGAAGAATCCGATCTCGGCGATTCCGTCGCCATGGCATTCCTCGGCTCCCGCATCGGCTGCGCCCGCTGCCACAACCACCCCCTCGAAAAATACACCCAGGACGACTACTACCACTTCGCCGCCTTCTTCTCGCGCGTTGTCATGAAGCGCCCCAACGGCGACACGGGTGGCCCGACCACCCTCGCCGTCAGCTCGCGCGACGAAGACCAGATTGACCGGCAGATCAGCGAAACGGGCAGGAACCTCATCGACGCCACATCCACCGCCGCCGCTGAAAAAGATGAAGAGGCCAGGAAAGCTGGCGCAAAAGTTGAAGAATTCGAAAGGCGCCTCCTCGATCTCAACAATCAGCTCGCCGAGGCCCACAAGCGCCTGCCCGGTGTCGGCCAGCCCCGCACCGGCAAAACCATGGCCCCCCAGCAGCTCGACGGCACAAAGGTTGAATGGTCGCCCGGCCAGGACCCCCGCGAATCTCTCGTCGCCTGGATGACCAATCCGAAGAACGAAAACTTCAGCGGCAACATGGTCAATCGCCTCTGGAAACACTTCATGGGCGTCGGCCTCGTCGAGCAGGTCGACGACCTCCGCTCCAGCAACCCGCCCTCCAACCCCCAGCTCTGGAAAGCCCTCAATCAGGAATTCGTCACCCACCAGTTCGATCTCAAGCACGTGATGCGGCTCATCCTCAACTCCCGCACCTACCAGCTCAGCTCCGACACCCTCGCTCAGAACGAGCAGGATCATCGCTTCTACTCCCATTACTTCGCACGCAGGCTTCCGGCCGAAGCCCTCTCCGACGCCATCAGCGCCGCCACCCGCGTCCCCGATGAATATTCCGGCTACCCCGTCGGCGAACGCGCCGTCCAACTCCCCGAGCCCGGCATCAACTCCTATTTCCTCACCCTTTTCGGCCGCTCCGAGCGCGTCACCGCCTGCGCCTGCGAACGCAACGGCGACGTCACCCTTCCCCAGCTTCTTCATCTGGGCAACGGCTCCGAGCTGATGAAAAAAGTCCGCGCCAATGAAGGCCGCCTAACCGCCCTCCTCGCGGCCGAAAAAGACGACGCCGCCGTTACCAAAACCCTCTTCCTCGCCACCCTCTCGCGCCCGCCCACCGAAAAAGAATTCGAGGCCGTGAAGCACGCCCTCGCCGAAGGCGACCCGCGCGATGAGACCTTTCGCGATCTGTTCTGGGCCCTGATGAACTCGAAGGAATTCACGTTCAACCATTGACGGCGCGCCACAGCGCGGTCAAAAGAGAGATAAGCATGATCGACATCTCACTCCAAAACTCCCACAGCCGCCTCTGCAACGGCGTCTCCCGCCGCGATTTCCTTCGCGTCGGCGGCCTCGGCTTTCTCGGCCTCTCCATGACCAACCTCCTCGCCTGGCAGAAAGCCGCCGGCGCGGACGCCGCCAACCCCAAGGCCCGTGCCAAATCCATCATCCTCGTCTACCTCAGCGGCGGCCTCTCCCACCACGACTCCTTCGATCCCAAGCCCGAAGCGCCCGAAGAAATCCGCGGCAAATACAAACAGATTCCCAGCAACGTCACCGGCCTCTATCTCGGCGAGCTCCTTCCCAAGATGGCCAAGACGATGGACAAGGTGTGTCTCGTCCGCTCCGGCGCGCACGAAAACGATCACCACGAAACGGCCAGCAACTGGGTCCTGTCCGGCCGCTTTGGCTCCGCCTTCGGCGACTATCCCGCCATCGGCGCAGTCGTCTCTCACGAAACCGGCTTCACCGGCCTCCTCCCCCCATACGTCGCCATTCCAAAGAACCCCTCCTTCACCTGGGAACTTGGCAAAAGCGCCTTCCTCGGCGGCCGCTGCGAATCCTTTAAGGCCGGCGATCCAAACCAGAAGGGTTTCAAAGTCGCCGACCTCTCCCTCGCCGAACCCCTCTCCGCCCACAGCATGCAGCGCCGCAAGTCCCTCCTCGAAGCCGTCGACACGTTGGGTGCACGCATCAAGGGCAACGATCAGATGGCCACCTACGACGAGTTCCAGCAGCGCGCCGCAGAAATGGTCCTCTCCACCGAAGCCCAGTCCGCCTTCGACATGGACAAGGAGTCCAGCGAAATGCGCGACGCCTACGGCCGAAACGAGTTCGGCCAAAGCTGCCTCCTCGCCCGGCGTCTCGTGGAGCGCGGCGTAAAATTCGTCACCGTCAACAGCGGCGGCTGGGATCACCACAAGAAAATCTGGGAAGGCCTCGAAAAGAAGCTCCCCGTCTTCGACATGGGCTTCTCCACGCTCATCAACGACATGTCCGAGCGCGGCCTCCTCAAAGACACCATGGTCGTCGCCTTCGGCGAGTTTGGGCGCACCCCCAAGGTCAACAAAGATGCCGGCCGCGATCACTGGGGCCGCGCCGCCTCCCTCCTATTCGCCGGCGCCGGCGTCACCCCCGGCAAAGTCATCGGCGCAACCGACAAGGAAGGCGCCTTCGTCACCGACCGCCCCATCCGTCCCGCCGACGTCGCCTACACCATGTACTCCTCGCTCGGCATCAACCCCCGCAAACAACTCCGCACTCCCGAAGGCCGGCCTCTCGAAATCCTCAACGAGGGCGAGCTCATTGAAGATCTCTACACGTGATCCTCTCCGCAGGCTTCTTGCCATCACCCTCGTCGGGCTCTCCGCGGCGTTTCAAGGCGACGCGCGCGCCGAAGACAAAAAGGAACCACCACCTACACCCCGCATTGCCACCGTTGGCCCCTTTAGCCTCGTTCGCGGGACCTCAAACCACCTCTATATCCGCGGCTTCAACCTCGACACCGCCACCGCCGTCCGCCTTGAAGGCACCGCAGAAGCAGTGGTCGCCACGATCAAATCCAAGGGCAAAGTGGAAGTTCCCAAGCGCATCGACCCGCAGCGCATCGGCGACTCCCAAGTCGAAATTGAGTTCGCCCTCCCGCCCGATCAATCCGACGCCTCAATGACCTTGGTGGTATCGACCAAAGAAGGCGAAACTCGCTCGCGCGCCTTGGTCGTGCTCGACGCCAGCGCCCTGATCGAAGAAAAAGAACCCAACGGCGGCTTCCGCACCGCACAGGAAATTACGCCGGACAAAATCATCCGCGGCCGAATCCAGGACACCTACGACGTCGACACTTTCAAATTCCAGGCCAAGGCAGGCCAGCAGTTCACCGCCGAAATAGAAGCCGCCAGCGCCGGCTCGCCTTTGGACTCGCTGCTAACCCTCCACGACGAAAAAGGCCATATTCTCACGAGCAACGACGACACTGACACCGGCCCCGACTCCCTCCTCAAATACAAGACGCCAACCGACGGCACTTACTACCTGACCGTAACCGACGCCAACGACATCGGCTCCCAGGCCCATGCCTATCACCTCACCATTCACCTCACCGCTCAATAAATTTTCACCGCCCCCCGCGCCGTTCCTCCCGCTCCTTCGCCACCCGCCCCTCATACCCACTCGCCCGATACGCCAGCAACGGATCCGGCTCAATACCCTTCCCCCTCCGCCACTCTGCCAGCATCGGCCGAACATCCGTCGCAAACGCATCCTTCAAACAGTTCTCCGCATCCACCACATCCATTCGCGCCTGCGCATCCAAAAGTTTTACGCGATCCACGAGGCAGGCCTTCGCATAAAGCTCCTGCGCCGTCGTCGCCGTCTGGATCATCGCCTCGATCTTTGGTTTGAGGTTGTGCGACTGATCCACCATGTAAGCAATCTTCGAAACATCGCGCTTGTGGATGTCGGCCGCGTTGCGGATCTCATGAAAGATTCGAAACACCGCGTACGGGTCGATGCTTCCCAGCGTCAGGTCGTCGTCGGCATATTTCCGGTCATTGAAATGAAACCCGCCCAGCATGTCCTCGTCGAGCAGAAACGCCACGATATGCTCGATGTTCTGCCCCTGCAGATGGTGCCCTGTATCCACCAGCACCTTGGCGCGTTCCCCCGCATCCTGCGCAAAAATATACGCCATCCCCCAATCGGCGATATCCGAATGATAAAAGGCCGGCTCGAAGGGCTTGTACTCCACCAGCATGGTCATGTCGTCGGGCATCGCATCATGCCACTGCCGCAGTGCCCCGTGCAGGCGCTGCTTGCGCGTCGTGATGTCATCCTGCCCCGGATAGTTCGTTCCATCCCCAAGCCACAAGCTCAAACATTTCGACCCCACGGCCTTGGCGATCAGAATGCTCTCCTGAATGTGCCGGTTCGCATGCTGCCGCGCCCGTTCACTGGGCCCGGCCGCCGATCCGAACTTATAAAGCTGGTCCTCAAAAAGATTTGGATTGATCGCCCCAATCCGCACCCCATGCCGCTCGGCCACCTTCTTCGTCTCCCCGGCGTCCACCCCCACCTCGAAATCCCACGAAACATGCACCGCCACCGAAGGACAGCACCCCGTAAACTTGTGCACAATCCCCGCATCCGCCAGCTTCTCATCAATCGTGGAAGCCGCCGCCGCCTGAACAAACTTCCCAAACCGCGTCCCCGAATCCGCATAACCCCAGCTTGGCGTCTCAATATTAAACCCATCCAACAGCGTAAATAATGCGTCGCGTTCCATCGCACCATTCTCCGCGAACCCACCCAATCAGAAAAGCGCGTGCCCCTGAAAACGCCACTTTGCAAAACCAACCCACCGGCGCAAATCTAACGGACCAGAATCCCGCATGTCTAAATCCGGTCCACGAGGTAGAATCATCTTCGCGCTCCACCATGACGAGCGGTTTATCAAAGGAAATGAGTGAGGCAAACATGAACGCAAAAATTCTCGGTCCCTGTCCGCTTCTCCTGACGGCCCTCTTCGGTTGCCTGTGCGCCGGCGGCTGTGCCAACGACAGCAAGGTGATCAGCCAGGCCGTCCAGACCAACCAGGGCCTCAGCCCCGCCGTCGAAAAAG
This sequence comes from Tepidisphaerales bacterium, assembly GCA_038222915.1. Taxonomy (GTDB): domain Bacteria; phylum Planctomycetota; class Phycisphaerae; order Tepidisphaerales; family Tepidisphaeraceae; genus JBBRHH01. The sequence continues at coordinate 1,422 of JBBRHH010000041.1, read as the reverse complement.
ATCCGCAGGTCACCGCCTACATGCAGCGGGTCGGCCAGCGCATCCAGAAGGCAGCCGCTGAAATGGACCGCGCTCACCAAGGGCCGGACAACCACTTCAACGGCTCTGACAACAGTTGGATGTTTGTCAACGCCGTCGAGTTCCACCTTGTTAACAGCGAAACCCTCAACGCCTTCACGACCGGCGGCCAGCACGTCTATGTTTACCGCAAACTCATGGACATCTGCGACACCGAAGACCAGCTTGCGGCCGTCATGGCCCACGAGTTTGGCCACATCTATTGCCGCCACGTTCAGGCCGGCATGAACCGCCAGATTGCCATGCTCGGCGCGGCCGGCCTCGCCGGCGTTGCGGGCTACGCCCTCGGCGGCAAGGACAACGGCGGCGAATACGCACAGGCAGGCGCAGGCGCCGCCATGGTCGCGGGCAATTTCGTCGGCATGGGCTTTACCCGCAAGGACGAGGCGCAGGCCGACGAGTGGGGCTTCCAGTTCTACACCCGCGCCGGCTGGGACCCCAAGCAGTTCGGCGTCTTCTTCAAGAAGATGATCGATCTCGGCTACGACAAAACCCCGGAGATGATGAGCGATCACCCGTCGCTCGCGAGCCGGTACGAAATCGCCAACAAGCGCGTCGCCGCCCTCCCCGCTTCGGCCAGCCAGTGGCGTCAGCCGGAGTTTCTCAATGCCCCGCAATTCAAGGACATGGTGGCCGTCGCCGATCGCGCCGGCAAGAGCATGCCCACCGATCAGCAGGTCGCCAGCGCCAGCAAGGTCTTGCAGGCCCTCCCCCGCAGTTGCCTGACCCCGGTCATGCAGCCCGATCAGCGCAAAGCTCAGCAGGAACTTCTGCAAAAGGCCGAGCAGGACAGCAAGAAAAAAGCCGCGGCCAATCAGTGACTTGCCGCGGGGCTCCCGCCGAGCCCGCGCGTGAGGTAATGCTTCACGACGCGCGGCATGGTGGTGCCCTGGACGAGAATCGAAAACACGACGACGCCGTAAGTGATGGCGATAATTGTGTTTCGCTCGGTCCCGCTGGGCAGTGCGAGCGCCATCGCGACTGAGAGCCCGCCGCGAAGACCCGCCCAGGTCAGCACCGCGATGCCGGCGCGTCGTTCCTGGCCGCGCCGCATGAGAACGGCAAGGGAGGCCGCGACACTCCACCACCGCGCAAGCAGCACTGCCGGCACAATCAACAGCATGGCAAACAAGTGCTGGTGCGTGATGTGCATCACCAGGACTTCAACGCCGATGAGCAGAAAAAGCACGGAATTGAGAATCTCGTCGATCAGGCCCCAGAACATGTCAAGGTTCTTGCGTGTCTGCTCCGACATCGCAAACGCCCGCCCATGATTGCCGATCAGCAGGCCGGCCACGACCATCGCAATCGGAGCCGAAGTATGCACCGCCTCCGCCAGCGCAT
>JBBRHH010000040.1:0-19632 GCA_038222915.1 Tepidisphaerales bacterium | reverse complement strand
TGCGGCCTCATCGCGTCAACGAACGTCTGTGGTGACACCTGTGCTCTCTGGCTCATCGCGGACTCCTTTCCAGCGTACGGTCAACCCCCTGCGACCATTCTAACCTCAAAATCTGTCCCGCCCGGAAAAATGGTCACGCCCATGAACGGTAGTGCGGAATTGGGGCGTCGCCAGGGCAGTGACACTGTGGCTATGATGGGGGGCAGAACCGTCCGTGGAGCTGTGAAAATGGGAATATTTGATGTTATTTGGGGACGTCGCAAGGGCGCGATGGTGGGGGACACGGTGCGGGCGGCCCCGCCAGCGTCGTCGGTGGACGATCCACTGTTCTTTCAGCTTGGCGTGGCGGCGAAGCTGCGGCAGGAGAACCGCGCGATGATGGAGGCGGCGGCAGTGCTCAATGGAAATCTGACGGCGGGAGCGATTGCGAAACTGCATTTGCGGCAACGCTCGCGATAAGCGCGGCCCATTGTATGGCGGAAGCAGGACATGGAGTGCCAGTGCCTATTGAGTCTCGGCCGCGCGTGGTGATTACCGGGATGGGTGTGGTCTCGCCCAACGGCGTGGGGGTGGATGCATTCGCCGCGGCCTGTGCGGCCGGGGAATCCGGGATCTCCTGGCTGGACTTGGATACGACGGGCCTCAAATCCTCCGTCGCGGGGCAGGTGAAAGATTTCGATGCAACGCGCGTGATGGACCTTGGCGAATCGCGGCGGGTGCCCCGGATGATTCCACTGGCGCTGATGGCCTCGCGCGGGGCGCTGGCAATGGCAAACCTAGCCATCGATCCGGACGACATCGAGCGCCAGCGCGAGATCGGCGTGTCGCTCGGGACAGGGGGCGGCGGGATGGCGTTTGTGGAGGAGCAGTACAAAACCTTCTTCACGGAAGGAAAGGGCTCCCTCTTCTCGATCACTTCAGGAACACACGGGAATCTATCGTCGGAGCTTTCCATCGCCTTGCGCCTGCGGGGGCCGTCGCATGTGCTGTCAACGGGATGTACGTCGAGCACCGACGCCATTCACTACGCGGCTATGCTAATTCGCGCCGGCGTCACACCGATGATGCTGACCGGCGGGGCCGACTCGCCGATTGCGCGGGGGATATTGACGGGATTTGAAAAGATGCGCGTCATCTCGACGCGGAAGTGGGAAAAGGCATCGCAGGCGTCGCGCCCCTTCAGCCTCGATCGCGACGGGTTTGTGCTGGGCGAGGGAGCTTGGATGTTCGTTTTGGAGGAGCGCGAGCACGCGCTGGCACGCGGAGCAAAGATATACGCGGAGATCCTTGGATATGGCTCGACGTGCGATGCCTACCACCGGGTGCAGATTTCGCCGGAGGTGACCGAGCCGGTGCGGGCGATCGAGTTGGCGCTCCGCGATGCGGGAATCTCGCGCGATGAGATTGGATACATCAACCTGCATGGGACCAGCACGGAGTTGAATGACCGGATGGAGACGCTGGCGATCCACAAGGCGTTTGGGGGCCGGGCGGCGCGGATTCCGTGCAGTTCGACCAAGTCCATGATCGGACATCCACAGGGCGCCTGCGGTGCGGCGGGAATCGCGGCGACGGTGCTGGCGATGCGGGATGAGGTGGTGCATCCGACAATCAACCTTGATAAGCCGGATCCGACCTGTGATCTGGACTATGTGCCCAACCAGGCGCGGCGGCAGCGGGTCGAGGTGGCGCTGTGCAACTGCATTGCTTTTGGGAGCAAGAATAGTGCGCTGGTAATTGGGCGGGGAACCTGACGGCAGGGGGGCACGAAATCCGAGAGCAAGCCTGAGCTTTTCCTCGGTGGCCGATTCCCGTACACTTCCTCCCTTCGATTGATTTTGAGGAGACTTCATGCGTCATGTGATTTCGGCATTGGTGATTAATGAGCCAGGCGTGTTGGCCCGGGTGGCGGGGATGTTTTCGGCCCGTGGGTTTAATATTGACTCGCTCGTGGTTGGCAGGACGGAGACTTCGGATCTGTCGCGGATGACGATTGTTGTGAATGCAGATGACAACACGGTGGACCAGGTGCGCAAGCAGCTTGCGAAGCTGGTGGAAGTGGTCAAGGTGCGCGACTTCAAGGATCTGGCTTACATCGAGCGCGATCTTTTGCTGCTCACCGTGTCGGTGACGCCGGAAAATCGCGGCGAAGTGGTGGAGATCGTCGAGCTGTTCCGCGGCCGGGTGGTCGACGTGGCGAAGTCAAGCCTGATGATCGAGCTTTCGGGGACAGAGGAAAAGCTGGAATCGTTTGTGGACCTGATGCAAACGTATGGCATCACGGAACTGGCGCGCACAGGCGTGATCGCAATGGCGCGCGGGCAGCAGAACGCGAAGGATGCGGGCGCTCCAGTCGCTGCCAAGCGGGTGCGAAGCATCGACGCCCCTGCGGCCCCGGCACTGCCGCCGAGTTAACGCCATTCCCGAAGGGCACCTTTGATCATTCGCTAAATTCTTCCGATGGGGGTGATGCGCGCTGTCAGTTATTTGCAAGGCGATTGGCTTCCCGACTTTGTTGGTTTCGCTGGCTGCGGGCGGGGCGTGGTTTTTTTCGTGGAAGACGCGCCGGCCGACGTATGTCCGCGCTGCCAGTCGCCTGTCGCGGGTCGTCACTCGACCTTGAATCCGAGCTTTTGGTATTCGTTGAGGCGGTAGTAGAGGGTGCGGAGGGAGATGCCCAGTTCGGTGGCGGCGGCGGTGCGGTTGCCGTGGTTGCGCTCGAGGGCTTCCATGATGTGCTGGCGTTCTATTTCTTCGAGCTTGGGGGGTTTTGCGCCATCGTTGTCGGCGGGCCAGGGGTATAGGCCGGCGGTGGGGTCTTTGGTGATTCTTTTGCGAGCGCGATCGAGGGCTTGTTCGAGATCGCCGAGGTGACAGGGCTTGGTGAGGAAGTCGACGACGTCGAGGCGGATGGCCTCGCGGGCGGACTCGAGATCGCCGAAGCCGGTGAGGATGATGACCTGGGTTTGCGACCAGCGTTCGCGGAGCTTGTGGAAGAATTCCATTCCGGTCATGCCGGGGAGATTCAAGTCGAGTAGGACAATGCCGGCTTGGGCGGCATCCATTGCTTTGACCGCTTCTTCGGCGTTACGGGCCGAGGTTGCGCTAAAGCCCATGCCGGGGAGAGCGCGCGCCAAGAGGTCGCGCAATCTTGGTTCGTCCTCGACGATCAGGACGTCGGATTGGGCGAACTTCGTCGTAGGGGTGCCCATGGTCATCATTATTGTATGTTATGTGTGAGGGCGGCGATTGTTGCAGTTTGGGATGAGGGCGGCTGGTTGGCGGGCAGGCTTATGATGAAGCGGCTGCCGTGGCCGAGGCCGTCACTTTCGGCGCGGATGGAACCGCCGTGGCTTTCGATGATGGCGTGGGTGATGGAGAGGCCGAGGCCGGTGCCGGGTTTGCCTGCGCCGCGTTTGTCGGTGAAGAAGGGCTCGAAGACGCGCTCAAGGGTTTGGGCGTCCATGCCGCGGCCGTTGTCGGTGATGGTGAGGGTGACGTTGTCGGCGGTGCGGTCGACGCTGATGTGCACCTTGCCGCCGACAGCGGAGGTGGCTTCGAGGGCGTTGATGGCGAGGTTGAGAAGGACCTGCTTGATCTCGCTTTCACTGGCGAGGATCTCGCAGGCTTCTGGGGCCTCGACGGTGAGCATTCGCTCGCGGAAATTCTGGAGGCCGGCCAGGATGGAAACGACCTCGCGGGCGGCGGCGGAGAGGGAATGGCGCGTGCGGACGTCGCTGCCCGGGCGGGCGAGCGAGAGAAGCTTCTGGGTGATCTCCTTACAGCGGAAAGCTTCTTCGCAAATGATCCGCAGGGACTTGGCGGATTCGGATTGTGATTGATCCTGGGAGAGCTCTTTGAGGGTGAGCTCGGCATAGCCGGCGATGATGCCGAGGGGGTTGTTGATTTCGTGGGCGACTCCGGCTGCGAGATAGCCGACGCTGGCGAGGCGCTCAGAGCGGACGAGCTCGCGGCTTTTGACGGCGACTTTTTGTTCCAGCTCGCGATAGAGGCTGTCGAGTTCGGCGGCCATGCGGTTGAAGTCCTTCGCGAGGGATGCGAATTCGGTGTCGCCTTCGACTTTCATGCGGCGGGTGAAGCTGCCGCCGGCGATGTCGCGCACGCCTTCGCCCAGACGATTTAGTGGCTTGATGACGCCGCGGTATTGGTAGATGCCGATTGCGACGGCGGCGATGACGACACCGGCGGAGAGGGAGGCCATGAGGACGATGGTGGCGTGGCGTTTGTGGTCGGCGTCGTCCTGGCTTTTCTGGATGCGGCTGCGGATCTCGGAGGCGAGATCGGCGATTTGATGCTGCATGACGTCGAGGCGGGTGATGAGGACGCTCCAGTCGGCGTCGTGAGCACGGATTTCGGTGCGCATCTGCCGGAGGGGTTGGAGGAGGAGCGTTTCGATTTTTTGATCGGTCTGGTTTGCGGAGGCGGGGGCGAATGTGGATTGAGCGGAAGCGAGGGCGGCATTGAACTCGGCGAGGGCACGCTGCGGCTGCGCCTCGGCCTGATCGAGATATTTACGGGCGGCCTGGACGTGCGAGCCGATTTCGAAGACGCGGCGAAGCTGTGTGTTGCCGCGCAGGGCGGAGCCGAAATCCTGGTGGAGGCCGTTGAGTCCCCAGAGGGATCCGCCGCTGATCAGCAGCAGGCTGACGATCAGCGCACCGGTTTGGAAGGCCATCTTGCGGCGGAGCATCATGCGATGGGGGTGAGTTTAACCGAATCGGGGTCGATGCGCATCAGCGGCCACGGCCGTGAGGTTGTGGTGCGGGCTGTGCGGGCTGTGCGGGCGCGGCGACACGCGGGACGGGTTGGTTTGGAACCGATTGGATGTGCGGCGATGCCTGTATCTGGGCGCGGCGTTCAATGCTCGGCAGTTGAACGTGCATCATTGGAATCTGGACGCGCTGCGGGACGTTTTCGCGGACCGGTCGCGCTGCGTTGACGAAGGGGAGGGATGTGCGCGGCGGAAAGGCGCTGCCTATTGCGCGCGGGCCGGGGAGATCGCGGATGTGGCCGTGATCACCGTCGTTGTCGTGATGTTGGTGATGGAAGCCGTCGTGATCGCGAATGATGAGGATGGAGGCGGCGGATGGCCACCACGGGTAGCCGTTGTACGGGTAGCCGTAATAATCGGAGGGGTACCAGGGTTGGGTGTACGTTGGGGCGGGTGCGTAGCTGACAGCGGGCGGATTGGTTACGTACGGATTGTCGTAGATTCGGATGTTTTGGGGGATTGTGACGGATTCGGTGTCGGCAGCGTTGGTGGTTGGGCCGGTGGCGTTGGGTTGGGCGGGAGAGAGGCCGAGGTACGCTTCGCGGGCGCTTTGGTAGGCGTCGTTGTAGGGCGACAGTTTCTCGACGGTGGGGCGCAAGGCCTGGATGTTTTGGCGCGTTTCGTCGGGGATGGTTTTTTGATCGGCTTTGGTGTCGTACCAGGCGAGAAGCTGGCCGGCGGTTTTGAGGACGAAGCCGTCGGCGGGGCTTTCTTTTGTCGCGACGGTGATGGCGGCCAATGCTTCGGGCATTTTCTCGCGCTTGGCGTTCATGTAGGCGACGACGGCGAAGGCGAGGCCGTTGTGTGGGTCTTGTTTTGCGAGGGATTGGGATTGGGCGTCGGCCATTTCGGGGAGGCCGAAATCGACCATGCGGCGGATGTATGCATCGGGGAGGGCGACGTCGTTGGGGAGGGCGGCGATGGCGCGGGCGTACGCATCGACAGCGGCTGAGGGGTCGGGGGCGGTACGGATGGATTCAAGCGGGGTCATGCGCCCCTTGCCCTGGTTGACGGCTGCGGGCGGGGCCGGTGTGGCTGCGGATGAGTTTGTTGGTGGGTCGGCGATCGCAGTGCAGCCGAATAGGGCGATTAGAATTGCGACGTTCAGGATGGATTTGGCGAGTTTCATAATTCCTCCGCCGGTTTGATTGACTCCATTATTCTAGGAGGGCAATTTGATGGATGTCATTCCGCATTCGGGGCAACGGTCGGGTGTGGCACGGAGATCGTAGCCGCAGGTGGGGCAGAGGCCTGTCTTTTTGAGGTTGCGTCGACGGCGCACGACGGCCATCCACAACAGTGGCGGCAGTGTAAAGAGGAGCGTTGGGAACCAGTAGGGAATGACCATTGACCATCCGGCGGGGATCCAGCTGAAATCCTTTGGATCGACCGAAAACAGACTGCTCTTCGTCCGCCGATGCCAGATAAAGCCTGCGAAAGTTTTCGCGCCTTCGAGGTTCCAGTGGCTTGACCAGACCAGCCAGTGGTGTGTATCCCCGCGCGCCGCGGGTTCAGATTCCGGTTGGTGAAGCCAACGAGTATCGGGGGTCTTGCCGACGAACGTGGTCCATCGACCATAACCCAGACTCCCGTACGACGAATGTATCTCGCGCGAAATGCGGCCGCGAAAAGAGCTGGTTCGATCCTTGACGGCAAACGTGCTTTCCCATTTCTCGGTTATCCAATAGCTTCGCATCCACATCGCGCTTGAAGTGATCAGCAGGAGCAGCGACGCCGCCACGAAGGTGTTGAATAGCAGCCGCCGCATGGGCAGATGCTACCGTCGTGGCGGCGTGCGCGATAGGCCGTTAGAAGTCGAAGCGGATGCCGGCGTAGAAGGACGCTCGGGAGGTGCCGAAGCCGAGGACTTCTTCGTATTTCTGGTCCAGGAGGTTGTCGATTCGGCCGTAGAGGGTGAGCTGTTTGGTGAGGTGGTAGTTGGCGGCGAGGTCGACGAGGGTGTAGCCGCCGACGTGGGTTCGGCCGAAGGGGGATACTGGTTGGAAGTCGTCGCGCTGACTGTAGTAGATTCCCGACAGGGTGGCGTCCCAGCGTTGGTGGTAGGAATAGGTGACATCGACTTCGGCTTTGTGGGGGGCGCGGCGGAGAAGTTCCTTCCCGGTCACGAGGTTGTGGGTGTCGGTGTAGGTGTAGCCGAGGCCGACGGTGAGGCCTTCGGTGACGCGGGCGTTCAGGCCTACTTCGATGCCCTGGGTGCGGGCGGAGCCGATGTTTTCGGATTTGAAGGTGGCGGTGTTGAAGTCGATGAGGTTGCGGAAATCGTTTCGGAAGTACGTGACTTCGGCGGTGAGACGGTCGTTGAAGAACGACTGTTCGATGCCGACATCCCAGCCGCGGGTTTTTTCGGAGCCGAGCGTGGGGTTGCCGAAGGGGGAGAAGAGCTGGAAGAGGCTGGGGACTTTGAAGCCGGTGCCGTAGCTGGCGCGGAGTTTGGTGTTGGTGGGGAAGAGATAGGCGATGGTTCCGCGATAGGTGACGTCGGAACCGGCGGCGGCGTCGTGGTCGTAGCGGAGGCCGCCGGTGAGGAAGAGGCGGTCGAAGAAGGATTGTTCGTCCTGGGCGTAGAGGCCGATCATGTCGTCGGTGAGGCGGGCGATGGCGTTGCTGTTGAGGGCTTGGTGCTGGTAGTCAGCGCCGAGGATGAGGGTATTGGTTTTGATGAGGTGGATGTTGTGCTGCCACTGTGCTTCGAGGAGGCCGCCGTAGGTGTCGCTCGCGCCGTCGAAGGGGTCGGTTGGATTGCCGGTGTCGCGGCGGTAATAGCGGGTGTAGGAGAGACCGCCGGTTTGTTCGTAGTTTCCGTCGTTGGAGATCCAGCGGGGGGCGAGTTTCAGGAACGATTCGCGGTAGCGGAGGATTCGGCCGTCGTTGTCGCCGCCTGCGCCGCCGTGGTTGTCGATGTCGGAGAGGCCGTTCTGGTAGCGGCCGATGATGTCGAGGCTGAGGTTGGGCGTGGGTGTGAAGCCGACGCGGCCGGCGATGGTGGTGTTGCCGAAGCCGTCGGGTTCGACGTTGCCGTCGGATTTGTCGGCGGCGGAAAATCCGCGGGAGTCGGTGCGCGAGAGGCTGAGGGCGTAGTTCCAGAGTTTGCTGCCGCCGCTGACGACGCCGCCTTCGCGATAGGTGGAATACAAGCCGACTTCGGCGAAGAGATGGCCGGTGGGCGGGCCTTCGCCGCGATGGGTGATGATGTTGATGACGCCGCCGATGGCATTGCCGCCGTAGAGCGTGCTTTGAGGGCCGCGGAGGACTTCGATGCGTTCGACGTCATCGAGGGTGAGATTGGAGAAATCGAAGGCGCGCGTGGGGGAGGTGGGATCGTTGACGGTGACGCCGTCAATGAGGACGAGGACGTGATCGGAATTTGCGCCGCGCATGAAGACGGAGGTGATCTGATTTGGGCCGCCGGAACGGGCGACATCAACGGCCGGGACCTGCCGGAGCGCGTCGGAGAGCTGATGGATGCCTTTGCGCTCGAGTTCTTTGCCTTCAATGACGGTGATGGCGCTGCCGACTTCGCTGAGCGGGGTGGAGGTGCGATTGGCGGTGACGACGATGGGGGCGATAGGGCTGGCGGGCGCGGGTTGTGTCGAAGGCGCGGGTGTCGCAGTTGGAGCATCGGCCCCGGCAAGTTTTAGTGTTGCGATTGTAGTCAGAGCAATAGCGCCGAAGCGCAGGGTGGAACGCCGCATGGAACTTTCCTTCCAGGGCCAAGTCGCGTGGCCCAACAGGCTCGCTGGATTGGGATGTGGCGTGGGGAAAAGCGGCGGGACACGGGGCTGGCGGAGTGCGCCGGCGGTGCCTGCGGAAGCTTGTCCCGGCCGTCCCAAAATCGCGAGGACGAATCGGTTTTGCCCGGCGCACATTGCGTTAGGCTCAAGCCCGCAAGCAGATCTTCTGGCTCAGGACTGGGATTTGTCTGCGATTGCCTTCCCGTCTTTCGACAGTGGCTTTCGCCCCATGTGTCCTATACAGCGGCGCGTCCGCGGCGGGTTTTAACCGCCTTCCCTCGTTGTGGCTTTTGGCCAAAACGGGCTTTGCAGCCGCTTGTGGGCGGGCAGACTTTACCGGGATGGGAAGCGAAATCAAGAAATGAATATTTGCGCGACAGTTGTCAGGTGTCCGAGAATTATTTGGTCAGGCGGACTGGGAGAGGGATTGGGAGAAAGCCGTATTACTGGAAGTGTGGCGGTGTGCCGAACATAGGGATGTGGAAGAACGCGCGCCTATTCGCAATGCTGCAATCGGGTTCTGGCTTTTGCTGGGCCTGATTTGTCTGGCGTCGGGGGCGAAGGCCGTGCTGTTTGACACGATGGACCCGGATGCGTTCTGGCATATGCGGGTGGGGGCGCAGTTACAGCGCGAGGGGATTGGGCCGATGGTGGATCAGATTTCGTTTTCTTCGATCAGGGAACCGTGGACGCCTTATTCGTGGCTGGCTGAGATTGGGATGGAGCGGGTTTGGTCGATCGGCGGATTTCGCGCGGCGGTGGCGGTGCAGGCATTGATGGCGGCGGGGATCATGCTGTTGATCGGGATGTCAGCGCGGGAAATGTCGGGCGGGGCGGGGGTGGGGAGTATTGTGGGGACGGCCGGGGCGGCATTCCTGTCGCTGCCATATTTGAGCTTTCGGCCTGTGACATTCGCGATTTTATTGCTGGCGTTTTGCGGGTGGGTGTTGGTGCGGGATCGACGGAATGGGGAGCGGACGCGATTGGTGTGGGTGGTTATTCCTGTGACCGCGCTGCTGGCGAATGTTCATCTGTATGTGGTGCTGATTCCGCTTTGGATTTTGGCGATGTGGGTTGGGGCACTGGTCGAGCGGCGACGGGCGGGGCGGTATGGGGTGATGCTGGTGTTGACGGTTGCGGGCTGCTGTGCGACGCCGATGTTTTGTGGGGCGGTGCGGAGCGCGGTGGACTATCAGTTTCGCGATCCGATGGTGCATAGCCGGATCATTGCGGAGATGCAGCCGTTTTTTCAAGGGATGATGGGTGGGGCTTCGGGGGTGCTGGTGGTGATGTTTCTTGGGTCTGTTGTCGTGAAGCGGAAGGGGGTGCGGGTTGGGGAGTGGGTGTGGATGGTTGGGAGTACGGTGCTCCTCCTGCGGTGGGGGAGATTCGCGCCGGTGTTTGCAATTGTGGCCGGGCCGATGGCGGCTGTGGCGTTGGCGGGACTTTCGGATCGGGTGCTGGACAAGCGGGCGGTCCAGGTGGCAATGGCGGGGTTACTGGTGTTGGGGATGTTTCAGATCGGGGCTGCGTTTCCGGCGCGGGATGCGGATTTTCCCAGGTGGCTGAACCGGCATGGGGCGGCTGCGCCGGGATTTCCGACGGGGGCGGCGGCGTATGTGGTGGATCATGTTCCGCCGGTGAGTGGGCGGGTGATCACGGATTTTACCTGGGGCGGGTATGTGGGGTGGCGGCTGGGGGATGGCTGGCAGGTGTTGCTGGATGGGCGGACGCAGGTTTATCCGCCGGCGTTTTGGCGGGCGACTTATTTGGGGACGGAGGAGGAACGGTTTGAGTTTTTGAGTACCGTGGCGGCCGATGCGGCCGTTCTTCCGCATCACAGTCTGTTTCATCCGGCGCTAAAACGGCTGGGATGGCGGGTGGCCTTCAGCGACGAATTTGGGGAAGTGCTGACGCCGCCACAAGTAGCGCACTGAGAGGGGGCATTTCCAACAATCGGGTATAATTGCAAATGCGGGGGTCGGCGTGTAAGGTCGTTTGCTCGTTTTGATAGGCAGTTTTTCGACCCTGCAGGCGATTTTCGCTGAATACTGAGGAGCTATGGCCAAGGCACGTGCGATCGTTAAGCGCCGCAAGGCGGTGCGGAACATCCGGAAGATCACCAAGACGATGCAGATGATCGCGACAGCGAAGTACCAGAAATCGCTGAAGCGGGCGATTGGAACCAAACCTTATACGCTGAAGGTGCGCGAGCTGGTGAGCGAATTGGCCGCGACGGTGGGGAATGTGGATCATCCGCTGCTGCGCCGGCCTGGGGCGCAGGATCGGACCAATCGGGTTGCGCTGGTGGTGATTACCAGCAACCGTGGGTTGGCCGGTGCTTACAACGGCAGTGTGCTGCGGGCATCGATGGCGTTTATCCGGGCGCAGGAGGCCGAGGGGCGGAAGATCGATCTGTATGTTTCGGGGAAGAAGGGTGTTGCTTACTTTAACTTCCAGAAACGGCCAATCACCGAGCGATACGACCAATTTTCGGACATGCCGCGATTTGCGGATGTGAATAAAGTGGCCGACGATTTCATGGGCCGGTTTGTTCGCGGTGAAGTGGATTCGGTGCATGTGGCCTATATGAACTTTGTCAGTGCGGCGACGCAGCGGGCCGAGGTGATCACGCTGTTGCCGCTTGCGGGTGTTGCGGAGAGTGCGCCGGCCGGGGGCGCGAAGCCGGCGGCTGCGGAGAACCACGAAAAGGTGATTTACGAGTTCTCGCCGAGTCCCGAGGTGCTGCTGGATGAATTGCTGCCGTTGACGGTGAAGACCGCGTTGTTCCAGGCGTTCCTTGATTCGGTGACGAGCGAGAACGTCGCCCGCATGGTGGCGATGAAGAGTGCGACCGACAACGCGGACAAGATGGTGAAGTCGTTGACGATGCAATACAACCGCGCCCGCCAGAGCCAGATTACGACGGAGCTGTCGGAAATCATGGGCGGCGTTGAGGCGATGAACAAATAGAGGCGGTTACGTTGCCTTGGCCCCAACGGGGGTTGTTTCCGTCGTGGCGGGGGTGGACGGTGTGCTTACAGTTCTTGCCACAATCAATGTATGAGCAATCTGCCAGATGGCTTCGATCGCAGTCGCGACCGTTGTGACGGTCTTTTCGACTCGGTCGGAGCGGAGACGGGTCGCGAGCTTTTCGGGGTCGCTTTTGGCTCCGAATAATCCGGCGATGATGTGGAGGCCGTCGAAGCGTTGGGCGAGCCGCTTGCAGAGATAGCGGGTGTAGATCACGGCGTCGGGTGGAACGGCGGCGATGAAGACGATGTCGGGCTTTTCCGCGGCGATCTGGTCCATCATCTCTGCCGCGAGGGCTTCGACTTTGACGTACTTGGCGTCGTAACCTTCGAGGCGGAGGACCTGGCTGAGAATGGCGGAAGCGCTGTCGTCCGCGGCATCGTGGGCAGGGAGGCAGAGGACGCGGACTTTCTGCTGGGGCGCGACGCCTGTCGCGCCGTGGGCGAGCGTTTCGACGGTCTGGCCGTCTTCGTTGGCGTCTGTCTTTGGGGTTTGCTTGTCGCCCTTGTCGCCTTTTTTTAATATGGCCTGGCGGCGCTCGGGGACGTCTTCGATCAATTTCGAAACCATCTCGACAATGCCCTGACGCTGTGATTCTTCCAGGCGGTCGTTTTTAAATGCCTCTTCAGTCATGGCGAGGGCCGGGAGGATCATGTCGTCGTAAAGTTGTGCGGGAGTCTTTGTCGCGAGAAATTCATCGATCAAGTCGCTGGCCTCTTCGTAATCGCCGGCGACGAGGCGCTGATAAAGGCGTGCTGGCGGTTCGAGCACGGGCTCGGAGCCGAGCATGATGTCGAGAAATTCCAGTTGGGGGACGTATTTGCCCATGACGACGAGGCAGACGGTGAGCGGGGTGGAGAGGAGGAGGCCGACCGGGCCCCAGAGCCAAGTCCAGAAGACGGCGGCGACGAGGATGGCGAGGGCGGAAATTCCTGTGCTGGACCCATAGAGGATGGGTTCGAGAAACTGACTGATGCTGAGTTCGAGGACGATGAAGAGACCCAGAACGTAGGCGGTCATCAACCAACTGTTCGCCTGTGAAACGGCCATGGAGAGCAAGAAAGGCATAACGGCCGCGAGGACGGGTCCGACATAGGGGACGAAACGACACATGGCTCCGAGAAGCCCCCACAAGGCTGGTTGCGGGATGCCGATGATCCACAGGCCAATTGCCACGCAGACGCCAAAGGTGCCGTTTATGATCGACTGCATCAACAGGTAGCGGCTGACGCGGTCGCCGGCGTCGTCCATGGCCTGGGTGGTGACGGTGATGCGGCCGCGGCCGACGAGACGGATGACTCGGTCGCGCACGTCCTCGCGTTCGATGAGCATGAAGATGACGAAAATGAGCACGATGCCGGCGGTGGCGAGGGTGCCGAGGGCGTGGCCGGCAGTGTCACGGAGGAGAACGAGCGGGGATGTCGGGGGTTGGACGACCTCCACGCGCGTCAGGTTTTCTATTGGCTGCGACGCAGCCTGGTGGCCCAACGCCTCAATGCGGCTCAGGAATCTGAGGTGGCTGGTAAAGGCATCGACCTTCGTTTTTACGTTGGTCTGATATTCGGTGAAATGGCCGGCCAGCGACTGCATCTCGTGGAACATGATCCAGCCGATCAATGTCAGGACACCAAAGGTCAGGAGTACGACAGCAATGACCGAAGGTCCGCGCGGGATGTTGCGACGCTCAAGCATGCGAACGACGGGGGCGAGAAGGAAGGCGATCAGAACGGCCAGCGCGAGCGGAACGAGAACTTCCTGGGCGGCGTAGAGGCCAAAGATGACAATGCTGATCGACAGGATCGTGAAGATCTTGCTGAGATTGGAAGGGTCTTTGATGCGCAGCGCACGGGTTTCGTCCGACATAGATCTCCGGAAAACTACCGACGTCACTGTAGGGCACGATCGCTGGATGGGCTACGTCAAGAATATTCGCGAGCACGCGATCATGTCACCAGCGTGTAATCGATACTCGCGCCGATTTTTTCGAATCCGAGGGACGTGTAGAGGGCGATCGCAGTTGTATTTCCAGGCGCGACGGCGAGCAGGACCCGCTTGAAGAGTGAGCGGGCACAGATTTCGAGGGCCCGCCCCATC
Organism: Tepidisphaerales bacterium; assembly: GCA_038222915.1. Taxonomy (GTDB): domain Bacteria; phylum Planctomycetota; class Phycisphaerae; order Tepidisphaerales; family Tepidisphaeraceae; genus JBBRHH01. The sequence goes on along the minus strand of JBBRHH010000040.1, from coordinate 5,961 downwards.
ATGGCTTGGCCAATGCCGTGGTGGCGATATTTGTCACTGACGTAGAGCGGTTCGATCAGGCCGATGTCGCCGACGCTCAGCACGCCCACCGTCGCGACGGGAACGGTGCCGTCGATGGCGAGCAGTGCGTCGTAGTGGGGTTCGTCGAGGTGCAGCATGAAGGCGTCGGCAAGCTGAGGCTCGTTCCAGTCGCCCGAACGTTCTTCGGCCAGGATGCGGGCGTGGCGAAAGCTGGCACGGGCCGGGATGATTTTGAGCGCGGGCGTTTCCGGGATCGCCGATTGGGTGACATGACGCAGTGCGAGGACGTCGGCCGATTCCGGGGTGTAGCCGTTGGCCAGGAGATGATCGGCCATTGGCAGCGTTTGATCGGCGGGCGCGGAGGGGTTCATGATCCACTTCCAGCATCGAACGCTTTTCTGCGCGAAATAATGCTCGACTATTTCAAATGCTTCGGCGGGTCGCATGCCGGCGGGCAGCGCGACGTCGCGCACGTGATTGGCGTCGTGGACACGCGGGAGGCTTGGATTCACCAAGGCGGTGGCGCACTGCAGATTTTCTTCCTCGGCCAAAGCGCCGACCCATTGATGCCGGGCTTTTTCGTAGAGTCGGAGCAGGTCGCGCGGGGACGGCTCAGATTTGAATTGCAGGATCGGCAGCGACATTCGCTCATTGTAGCGAACGGCAGGGACATTGATCTGTTATCCCGTGCTGGTTAGCGTGTTCGCCCATGCAACTGTGCTTTTCAACGCTTGCCTGCCCGAATTGGACCTTGCCACAGATTGTTGGCGCGGCGGCGGCGCATAAGCTGGGCGTCGACTTTCGCGGCGTGGGCGCCGAGATCGACATTACGCGTCTGTCGTCGTTCACTTCTGAAGTTGATTCAACGCTGGAACTGCTGGCCGCTCACCAGATTGCGGTCCCTTGCCTGGCGACCTCCGTCACGCTGGTTGCGCCCGCGGCGGAGCGATGGCAGATGATGCTGGAGGAATGCCACCGGTATGCGGTGGTGGCGGCGAAGACAAACACGCGGTTTTTACGAATCTTCGGCGGCGGTGTTCCCAAGGGGATGAATTTTGAAGAAGCGCGGTCGATGGCACAACGCCACTTGCGGCAGTTGGTCAAGATTACGTCGCCGCACAATTGCATGCCGTTGATTGAGACACATGACGACTGGTCGACGAGTCCGCGTGTGCTTGACCTGCTGGGAGAGTTCTCGCCGGAAGACGTTGGCGTGCTGTGGGACCTGGAGCATCCGTATAACCATGGGGAAGCGCCGTCAAAGACGGCCGAGTTGCTGAAGCCATTTTTGCGGCACATTCATATCAAAGATGGGAAGCGGGAGGGGGAGAAGAGTTTGCCACGGCTGCTCGGGGAAGGGGAGTTGCCGCTGGTCGAGCTCATCGGGGCGGTCCGGGAGGCGGGGTACGAGGATTGGATCTGCCTGGAGACGGAGAAGAGGTGGCATCCGACAGTTGCACCGGAGCCCGAAGAGAGCCTTCCGCAGTTCGTGCGGTTCATGCAGAAGCAGTGGCCACGTCCATAGTTGGTGTCTCATCTCTCATTGCGAAGTCTTGGCATTGCACTTGCTTCCGCGCGGGTGAAGGAGTCGCGTTATGCAGTCAAAAGAGTATTGGCCGATCATTAAAGAGACTTTCTCGGAATACAGCACGGATAATGTGTCGCGATTGTCGGCGGCGTTGGCCTATTACACGGCGTTTTCGATTGCGCCGGTGCTGGTGCTTATTTTGAAGATTGCCAGCGTTCTTTGGAACAAGGCGTCGGACCAGGAGCAGGTCAAGGGTCAACTGTCCAAGTTCGTTGGACCGGGTACCGCCGATCAAGTGCAGTCGATGATGGATGCTGCCGGGAAGCACGGAGCGGGCGCTATTGCCACCACGATCAGTATCATCGTTCTCTGCGTCGGCGCTTATACGGTTTTTGGCGAGTTGCAGAGTGGCCTGAACACCGTGTGGGAAGTGAAACCGGACCCGCGGGCGAGCATCTGGGTCACGATCAAGAACAGGTTTCTGTCGTTTGCGATGGTGCTGGTCATCGCATTTATTCTGCTTGTCTCACTCGCTGTGAGCGCTATCTTGCAGGCATTGGCCCATGCCATCGGATCGGGCGCCGTGGGCGCTGCTTTGGAACTTGGCCTATCTGTTGTCGTCTCGACCTTGCTGTTCGGCGCGATCTTCAAAGTTCTCCCGGATGTTCATCTTCGATGGCGTGACGTGTGGGTTGGGGGCGCGTTTACGGGCGTTTTGTTCACCCTCGGAAAATTCCTGCTTGGGTTGTATCTGAGCCATGCGACTTCTGCATACGGGGCGGCAAGCTCTTTCGCGGCCCTGCTCATCTTTATTTATTACTCGTCGCAGATCCTTTATCTGGGCGCGGAGTTCACGCAGGCGTGGGCGAAGCACGGTGGCAATCCGCTGCAACCGGCCGAGGGGGCGGTTAAGGTGACGTCAGAGGATCGGGAGCAGCAGGGGATTCCGAGGCCGGAAGTGGTGGCGGCGCGCGAGGCGCAGCAGACGCCGGCGCAGATGGAGGCCGAGACTTGTCCGACGCCTTATGCCGCGGAGTTACATGGTAAATCCTCGGGCTCGAAGATTGTGCCGCTTCTTTTGGGGCTGGTGATTGGGAAATTGCTGCCGTACCGGACGAAGCCAGCGCCGCACGTGGTTCGGCGCAAGATCATCGTTGTGCGGCAGAAGCCCCGATCGCTGGTTCGCGCCTTCGAGCGCGGCTGGAATGCCGGCAGCCGCGGCGATTCCTAAGAAGTGTGTTGTCGCGTTAACCGAATCGCTTCGGCGAGATTCACTTTTCCTTCGTACAACGATCGGCCGACGATCGCGCCCCAGACGGGGAGATCGAGCAGTTGGCGGATGTGTTCAATGCTGCCGACGCCGCCGCTTGCGATCACAGGTACGCCTCCCGCTTCAGCCAGCTTTCGTGTGTGTTCGAGGTTTGGGCCTTGCAGCATGCCGTCCTTGCTCACGTCGGTGTAGAGAATCGCGCCGATCGGCCATCCGCTGACGGCTTTTGCGACATCGGTTGCGAGGCGGCCGGAGGATTCGGTCCAACCGCGGGTAGCAATCACGCCTTCCTTCGCGTCCACGGCCAGCACGAGCTTTTTGTCGAAGGCGGGGTCTTTCACCATGGCTTCGAACCACGGCCAGTCTTCCATGGCCTTGGTGCCGATGACGACGCGGGCCGCGCCTGCGTCGAGTAGTTGGCGCACATCGTCGGTGGATCGGATGCCGCCGCCGACCTCAACTTTCAGCCCTGACGCGACGATCATTTTGCCGATCAAATCACGCTGGCGCGGCGAACCTTCCTTGGCCCCATCGAGATCGACGATGTGCATCCAGTTTGCGCCGGCGGCGGCGAAGGAGATGGCCGTCTCGATGGGATCGGCGGCGTAGTTGATCTGGCGGCCGTAGTCGCCCTGCTGGAGGCGAACCACACGTCCGTCGCGGAGGTCGATGCTGGGGAGAATTTCCATAAGTGCAGTCTTAAATGTTCAAAGGCGGATGCCGCGTGTCACGATAAAACCCTTAGAATAGGCTATACTACATGGCCAGTCGAGGTAACACATGACGACACTTCTCACACCTCCGTCCACGATCGATGTTACCGTCCCTTTCACGCTGGAAGGGATATCCTGGGATACTTACGAGCGACTGCGAAACGATCTGGACGATTCCGGCCAACGTGTTTACATCACTTATGACACTGGGAGGATGACGCTGATGGCGCCAAGAACAGACCATGAGTGGTACAAAAAGATGCTGGCGCGGATGATCGAAGCAGTTTCAGCCGAACTGGATATTCCAATTTTTTCGCTCGGTTCGACCACCTGGAAACGGAAAGATCTAAAAAAGGGAATGGAGCCCGACGAATGTTATTACATCCAGCATGAACCTGAAGTCCGTGGCAGACTCGATCTGGACCTGGCGAATGATCCGCCACCGGACCTCGCGCTGGAAGTGGAAGTGACCAACGCGCTCGCGGACAAATTATCGGTTCTTTCCGGACTGCGAATACCGGAAGTCTGGCACTTTAATGGCGTCGAATTGTGTGTGCTGTTACTTCAAGCTGATGGGACATACGTGCGTTCCAACTCCAGCAGCGCCTTCCCATTTCTTCCCATGGCTGAAATCCCAGGATTTCTTGCGATGCTTCCAACTGTTGGTGAGTTTGAAGCGTTCCGCGCATGGAGAATGTTCATCTCTAAACTTCGGTAGCGCGTGGCTCGCTTCTGCAAGGCTATAATTCTTCAACTTAAGAGTTCGATCAGCGACGATCGAACCCCCGTTTGCAGCAATCATGGACGATCGCCTGACCAACCTCAACGAGAAAGCGAAGGCCCTTCCCAAGTCACCGGGCGTCTACCTGATGAAGGATGACAAAGGCCGGGTGATTTATGTGGGGAAGTCGGCCTCGCTGCGCGACCGTGTTAGTTCGTACTTTCAGCCTGCGACGAAGCTGGAGGTGCGCAAGGCGGGGTTGCGGGATCAGGTGGTGGATTTTGAGGTGATTCAGACCGATTCGGAAGTGGAGGCGCTGCTGGCCGAGAACCGGCTGATCAAGGACATTCAGCCGAAGTTCAATGCGCGGCTGATGGATGACAAGACCTATCCGTACCTGATGGTAACGACGGACGATGAGTATCCCGGCGTGTACATCACGCGCCAGCCGCGCACTAAGGGGGTGAAGCTGTATGGGCCGTTTACCAGTGTTTATTCGCTGAAAGAGGCCGTCCAGCATTTGCAGCGTGCGTTCAAGTTTCGCACGTGTCATCTGGAGATTCGCGAGGACGATGCGAAGAAGCGGTTCTTCAGGCCGTGCCTGCTTTACGCGATTCATCAGTGCACCGCGCCGTGTGCGGACAAGATTCCGGAGCACGCTTATCGCGAAGATGTGAATCGGCTGTTGAAGTTTCTGGATGGGAATCGCGTGGCGGTGATCCGCGAACTGGATAAGGAGATGAAGCAGGCGTCGGCCGCGCTGCAATTCGAACGGGCGGCGCGGCTGCGGGATGAGATTAAGGCGTTGAACGCGCTTGGTCATCGTGCGGCGAAGGGGGACCAGGAATATTGGCAGCCGGAGGCTTTTGTAACCGCGCCGCAGGAGGGCGTGGCGGCGCTGCAGGAGGCTCTGGCGCTGCCGGAGCCGCCGCGAATTGTGGAGGGGATCGATATCGCACATTTGCAGGGCGGCGAGATGGTGGGTTCGAAAGTGTGTTTTATTGACGGGGTGCCATTCAAGGATGGTTACCGGCGGTACAAGATCAGCCATGGGCAGGGGAACAACGATTATCTATCGCTGCAGGAGGTTGTGTCGCGGCGGTATCGCGAGGCCGGGCAGTCGAACGAACTATATCCGGATGTGATTCTGATTGACGGGGGACTTGGCCAATTGCGTGCGGCCCTCGACGTGTTCAAGGACATGACGATTAAGCCGCCGATGGTGGTTTCGCTGGCGAAGAAGGAAGAGCTGATTTATGTGCAGGCGAAGGCCGCCCCGATCCGGCTGGCGCGAAATCACAATGGCCTGAAGTTGCTGCAATACATTCGGGACGAGGCGCATCGATTTGCGCAGCACTACCACCACATCTTGCGGCGCAAGAGCCAGTTGGAAGAGGACGTGAAGCAGGGGAGGCGGCCGCCGCGAAAAAGGCGGTCGAAGGCGGTGGACGCGACAGCGGAGATGCCGCTTTCGACGCTCGCGAGTCTTCCGATCCTGCAACCGGCGACCGAGGAGCCGGCCGATCCTGCGCCGGCCGGCGTCGATCCGGAAGACGCTCTCGAATCGTGACGATTGCACGCGCGAGCGCCCCTGCGTAGTATTTCGCCCGATTCACGCGATCGCGGCGATTCGGGCTGTATCGAAGCGCCGTTCATGGAAGATCGCCTGGACCCTGCAAGGGAGTGCCAATGCCGGGCGAGACCGATC
>JBBRHH010000039.1:0-19843 GCA_038222915.1 Tepidisphaerales bacterium | reverse complement strand
TACCCGACAAAGTTGCTCGACCGCTTTTTGAGATTCTCATGGACCGCGACCTTGTCGGCGTCTTTCGTGTCCTTCGCCCAGTTGGGCGTTCCGTAATTTAACAGGATGCCGAATCTCCGATCCTTGTGCCGATCAAGCCAGTCCAGAAAAGACGACTTGTCGCCGAAGTTGGCCGGGTAGTTCGACACATGCGGACAAACGCCGCTTAGCGCGTCACTGTAAACCGCCAGCTCCTTCCCGCGAAACGTTTCCAGAAACAACTTCTGCAGCGAAGTATCGATCGAGAACGGCCAATCCAACCGCGCCTGATCCGCGGGCCGTTTGAGTTCATCCAGAAAAGCCGCGCTGGTATTCCAGATAAACGCCGGTGAACCCTCGGTGATTCTCCAGGCCTTGGGAATTGGCGCGGTCGCTGGCGCTGCAAGCGATTCTTCTCCTTTAATGCGTGACTGGCGCATCTGCCGCAAAAGCGCCCAGGCGGGTGAATCCGGTTTCTCTCTTCCGGCGGGTTGATAGGTTGCATCGGTCGTCAGGCAGATGCAGTCGATCTGTCGCCGGGCTTCGGTTGGCCCGGTCGTATAAATCTCGACACGGGCGGCGCCTTTGGTCAGATCAACTGCAACATGGTCCCAGCCGAACGACCAGTCCCACAGCAGTTTCATCGGATCCAGTTCATCCACCACGGCCGCTTCCCCGAAGACATGCGAAAACGTCTTTTCACCCTGCTTTACACGTATTCCAAACGACTCCTTCTTGTTGCGATAGTCGGCGTAGCGCACCCAGAGTGTGTACTGTCCGGCGGCCGGCACTTCGGTCTCGCGGCTCACCATCAACTCCGCCGGCTCATCGGCCCGCGCGGCGATGCTCATCCATTCGCTCTCGCCGCCCTGCGTCCACTCGGGCGCAACCCCCGGCCCGGACACCGACCACGAGCCCTTCGTCGTCTTGTCTTCCTTTTGATAGGAAAAATTGGCCCCATGCAGCGGTGAGAAGAACTCGGCTTCCAGCCACAGAGTGTGCGGCGCGGCGTCGGCCGCACGAACAGACTGGCTCACGAACACCAGAAGTGAAAGAACCGAAAGCCGGATTGCGAAGCGCGGGTGCATGTGTTCCCTTCGGTGAAGTGACTACGCCTTTCGTTACGTCGCCCCGTCTGTCGCGTTGCTCGTCCCGACCCGCCACGCGCCCGGGCTGGATTTCAAAAATACCTCCGGCCGATTGCCGGTCTGCGCCTGATACTCGCGCATCACCTCCTCGATCGCCCGCGTTGAAGATTCGGTCGTATCCGCAAGCACCGCCACCGTACCGCCCTGGCCGGCTCCGGTGATCTTCGCGCCGTACAACCCTTTCTTCTCCCGCTCCCGCACCAGCTTGACCAGCAGGTCGCACTCGTCGGCCCCCAGAAACGTATCGTTCGTATATGAAAGATGCGACGCGTACATCAGGTGCCCGGCCTTATCCATCGGCAGCCCCTGTGCGATAGTTCCATGCGGATGCTGCGCTGCCTCTTCAACAAACTCCACAAAGTTCCGCACCCGCATCGCCTCGAGGACATGATGGTCGGCCGCGTGCTGCACGGCGTAGGTTTTCGTTGGATCTACAATAGTTGCGCCGTCGATGGTGGTGCCGTACTTGGCAATAAAGTCGGCTCCAGAAACCGCGTCGGGAAGATAGGGCCGAAAGAAGCGCTTGTAGTCTTCCGGATCGAGGTTGGCGAGATACCCGTTCATCGGATCACGCTCCAATGTTCGATTCGCGGCCTGTCCCATCTGGCGCATCTTCGCGAGGATTATCGCATGCGCCATGAACGCCGCGCAGCGTGTGATTGGATACTGCCCCGTCGCCACCGAATGTTTCACGTTGGAATTGATCCCCACCACGCGCATCCCCGCGGGCAGCGTCAACGGCGGAAGCACCTGATGCGGTTGGCAAAGCATCCGGAAAAATGAATCGGCCTCACCCGCGCAGCTTGTCGCCTGATCCATGATTCCGCAGGGAGCACCCACGATCTGGTTCTCCACCTTCTGGCAAAGTGACGCCAGCTCCATCGCATCGATCCGCCAGCGGGCGTTGAAATGGTCGACGAGGTTCATCATCGTCGCCACCTCAATCGCGGCCGACGAGCTGACGCCCGCCGCCAGCGGCACCGTCGAATAGAGGGCGATATTCATCCCCGGAAAAAGTGGATCCAGCAAGTCTGTCAGCCCACACCTGTGGAACATCGCAAGACACCCGGCGATATACCCCGCCCACCGGCGCGGTGCCCCGGCCGACTGCGGCAGCGCCTCATTGAACTCGCGGCGCAGATCCGCAATGGAGTTGCTGGCGAGCGCCTCCATCGGAATGCGAAAGGTAAACGGAAGGTGCGCGTCGAGAAGGTTAAATGAGAATATCTGGATCTGCCGGTCGGATCGTTCCTGCAGGGCGACGGCCGCCGCACGGTCCAGCGTCATCTCACAAACCATCGAGCCGGTGTAGTCGGCGATCCCGCCCATGACATCTAGCCGGCCAGGGGCACGGCTGACACGAATGGGTTTTGAGAAATCAAAGTCCGCGCCCAGTTCCCGGCGCAGTCGCGCCAGCAGCGTCGGAACCGGGTCAAGGGATAAGAGCGCCGCTGATGGGCAGGGAGGGTTTGGTGGAGGGCTTGGTTGCACTTTTATCCTCCTCCACGGCTGGCAGGATGATCTGCGACCAGAGTCGGCCGCCACTGGTGGACTGGAATTGGGCGCTCAACACATAGCTGTGATTGATGGACGCATCCGGAAACGCGAGCTGAAAGCTGTAGGTCCGCGAGATGCGGTTCCAGCGGATTCGCTGATCTTCCAGGCTGACAATGGACGCTTCCCAATAGGCAAGCCGCACGCCGCGCGGCTCCGGGTCGGCCCGGTGATAGTCGTACAGCTCAAATACAAATGTCCCGGCCGCCTTGGTCGGATCGCCGAACTGATCGTCAAACTCAACCATCGCCTCGACGCCGTCCGGGCCGCCGCCGCTGCCGGTCCAATCCTTCAACTGCGTGAAGGAATGAATGCTCATCTCCGAAGGGCCAAACATTTCCGCTTCAAGAGGACTGCGCTTGAGGAGGGAGGTTTGCGAGCAACCGGCAAGAAGCAGGGCGGTTAGAACGACGAGCAGGCGCATGGCCGAAATGTAGGTGGGAGGGGGGAGGGTGTCAAACACGCAACGACGGCCGTAAGCTCGGTGTAAACGTAGACTGGGGCAGCGTCGAGAGTTGTCGAAGCATCAACTGGAGGATGGGCTTGCGTAAATCATCTTTTGTCGGATCAATCGCCGGTGCAGTACTGTTGGGCTTCGGCCTTGCCTCCATCCCGGCCCGCGCCGCCAACGAAAAGCCCACCACCGGCCCGGCCACCCGCGCTGACGCCGTGTTTCGCTCTCCGGAAGAGACCATTGCCTCCATGAAGCTTCCTGAGGGATATCACCTGGAACTGATCGCGAGTGAACCGATTGTCGACGCCCCTGTTGCCATCGCCTGGGACGGCAATGGCCGGATGTACGTCGCGGAGATGCGCACGTACATGCGCGACATTGACGATAAGAAATGGGATGAGCGCGTGAGCCAGGTCCTTCGTCTGGAAGACACCAAGGGCGATGGCCATTACGACAAGCACACAGTCTTCGCGGACAAACTGCTGCTGCCGCGGATGATTTTGCCGCTCGACGATCGCGTGTTGATCAACGAAACCAACACGACCGACCTTTACTGCTATCGCGACACGAAGGGCGATGGCGTCGCCGACGAAAAGACACAGTTCTACAAAGGAAACGGCCGGGGCCAGAATCTGGAGCATCAACCCAGCGGCTTGATCTGGAATCTCGATAACTGGATGTACGACACGAGCGGCGGCACACGGTTCCGATACACGCGCGGCAAGCTCGAGTCGGAGGGGATCTATTCCCGTTTCGCCCAGTGGGGCCTTTCGCAGGACGATGTGGGCAAGATGTATTATTCGTCGGCCGGGTTTGAGCAGCCCGCCTTCAGTTTTCAGCAGCCGATCATCTACGGGAAGATCGAACTGCCCAATGAGCTGAGCAACGGCTTCACCGAGTGCTGGCCAATCTGCCATATGCCCGACGTCGAAGGCGGCCCAAACCGTCTTCGCCCCAACGTCACCCTCAACCATTTCACTGGCTGCTGCGGCCAAAGCATTTTCCGCGGCGATCACCTCCCGCAGGATCTCTACGGCGATTTTCTACTGTGCGAGCCAGTGGGGCGGCTGATCCGCCGCGCCAAGGTCACTGTCGTTGGCGGTAAGACGATCCTCAACAACGCCTACGACAAGTCAGAGTTCATCGCCTCCACCGATCCCAACTTTCGCCCCGTCAATTCCGCCACCGGCCCCGACGGCTGCCTCTACATTTGCGATATGTACCGCGGCATCATCCAGGAAGGATCGTGGGTGAAGGAGGGCTCTTATCTTCGCAAGCAGGTGAAGGCGTACGATCTTGATAAGAACACAGGCCGGGGCCGGATTTATCGGCTTGTACATGATGGCATGAAGCCGGGCCCGCAGCCGCACATGCTCGATCAAAAGCCCGCCGAGTTGGTGCAATATCTATCCCACCCCAACGGCTGGTGGCGCGACACCGCCCAGAAGCTGATCATTCTCCGCGGCGACAAATCCGTGGTAGGGGCCTTGCAGCAGTTGGCACGAAACGGTCCATCGGTCCTCGGTCGGATGCACGCACTCTGGACGCTAGAAGGCCTGGATGCGGCCGACAAGGACCTCATCACCGAAAAGCTCAAGGACAGTGATCCCAAAGTCCGTCTCGCCGCCGTTCGCATCAGCGAGAATTGGCTGAAAGAAAAAGACAAGGATCCGGCGATCCTGAGCGCACTCAAGCCGCTGGAGCACGATCCGGATCCAAGCGTGGTCATTCAGTATGTATTGACCAACTTTCGCATGAAGGTGGAAAACGCCGACCAACTGGCTGACGCCGCGATCGCGTCAAACAAGAATTATCCGACCGTTCGCGAAGTCGTCAAAGCGTGGCGCGACGTCGTTGAGGAAAAGCGCAAGCAGGAAGAAAAGGACAAGGCCCAGAAACTGGCCGACGCCAAAAAGGCCGAGATTGTCATGAAGGGCAAGGAGATCTACCTCAGCTCCTGCATCTCCTGCCATGGCCCGGACGGTGTTGGTGCGCCCGTCCCCGATGCACCAGGTCAGATGCTCGGGCCGCCCCTTAAGGGATCCAAGCGGCTCCTCGCAGACAAAGCCCGCCCGCCGCGGATCGTCCTCTATGGTTTCATGGGTGAACTCAACGGCAAAAACTATCCCGGCCAAATGCCCGGCCTCTCCGCCGCCGACGACGAATGGATCGCCTCCGCCCTCAACTACGCCCGCAACAGTTGGGGCAACAACGCCCCCATCATCGAACCCGCCGACGTAGCAAAGGCCCGCAAAGAAACCGAAGGCCGCGAGGCGAGTTGGACGGTGAAGGAATTGGATGAACTGAAGGTTGGGAAGTAACTCAGAACGCGGCAACCGGCGTTTCTCCACACACTGCAACTTTTGCAACGGGCGCGCATTCCTCTAGTTGCGTGCATCCCTGCGCTGAGCGGCCGCGCCGCGCATCGCTTTTTGTTTGCATTTTTGTCATCGGTCAGACCTTTACACTCCGAGGAGTTTTCATGTCGGAAGCGACGATCGGCATCGTACAACCGCAGGCTACAGACCTGGCGGCCGAAGAATTGGGAGCCGTCGAAAAGCTCCAAAACGGCTACCACCAGATGAAAACCGAGCTCGGAAAGGTGATCGTCGGCCAAGACGCCGTCATCGAAGAACTCCTCATCGCCCTCTTCTGCCGGGGCCATGCCCTGCTCGTTGGTGTGCCCGGGTTGGCCAAGACCCTGCTCATTTCCACGCTTTCCCGCACGCTGGGTCTGAGCTTTAACCGTATTCAGTTTACCCCTGACTTGATGCCGTCCGACATCACCGGCACCGAAGTCATCGAAGAAGACAAGACCACCGGCGGCCGCCAGTTGCGCTTCGTCCGCGGCCCGATCTTCTCCAACGTCATTCTCGCTGACGAAATCAACCGTACCCCGCCAAAAACACAGGCCGCCTTGCTCGAGGCCATGCAGGAGCACCAAGTCACCGCCGGCGGCAAGCAGCATCGACTGCCACAGCCGTTTTTCGTGCTCGCCACGCAGAACCCGATCGAGCAGGAAGGCACTTATCCGCTTCCCGAAGCGCAGCTTGACCGCTTCATGTTCAACATCAACGTCGGTTATCCGACCGAAGACGAAGAATTCCAGATCGTTCGCATGACCACCGCCGGGCACACGCCGCAGTTGTCGCACGTGCTGAGCGGCGAGGAGATCACCGCGCTCCAGGAGATCGTTCGAAAAGTGCCGGTGGCCGACCATGTCATCCGCTATGCCCTGCAGTTCACCCGCCTGACCCGTCGAACCGAAGGCGGCTGCCCGCCCTTCGTCGACGAATACGTCGGCTGGGGCGCTGGTCCCCGCGCATCGCAGTACCTCATTCTCGCAGGCAAGGCCCGCGCCCTCCTGAAAGGCCGCTACCACGTCTCGACGGAAGACATCCGCCAGGTAGCGCTCCCCGTCCTGCGGCATCGCATTGTGACCAACTTCAACGCCGAGGCCGAAGGCATCAAGAGCGACACGATCGTCAAGAAGCTGATGGACTTCATTCCGCGCCAGCAGTACGACGAACTCGATCGCAACATCGGCCGGGTGATGCGCGACCAGCCCGCCGCCGCGAAAACAGCTTGACGGTGAATGAAGGAAATGGCGTCTTCGATCTTCGACAAGCAGCCGGTTCTCAAGCCTTCGCAGATGGCGACTGTCGCCGAACGGCGTTTTGACGACGCCAGCGCGTTGGCTGATACGGCGCAAAATGCACGTGCCAATGGAGTCGCGTATCTTGCTGGTTTCGGTATTGAGATTCTGTTGAAGGCACGGCTCGTGAAGAAGTTTCCTCTGATCGCGCGAAAGCGATCACACGAAGTGCTGCCAGCAGGGCGCGAGATTTGGAGTCTCATCTGGCGGCGACATGATCTGGATGGGATGTTGGACGCCATGCCGGAATTGGAAGCGGCACTGAAGAAAAAATCGGAGCGATCGCCGCATGCGTACCTGAGCGACCTGAAAAAGATTTGCGCAACATGGACGATTCAGGCACGTTATTCGCCCATGAGCATGCGAATGGACGAGGCGAATGGACTACTGCAGCGTGTCCGGCCGCTGAAAGAGGTGTTGAAATGACTGAGAAACAGCTTGATTCACTGGTGACCGCGTTTCGAAGCCAATTCGGCGCTGACGTTGAAACAGAAGCGGTCAATTCAAATGGCCGCTACCGAATCACGGTCGTTTCGGCGCAATTCGCAACGATGCCACATCTCCAGAGGCAGGATGCACTCTGGGAGACGGCGGATCGAATTTTGCCGCGCGACGCGACCATCGATATTTCGCTGATCCTTGCCTACGCGCCAGGTGAACTGGCCGCGGCGGAGTAGAAAGTTATGAGTGCAACCGCCCCAGTTGTTGACTACCGCAAATACCTCGACCCCAAAACCCTCGCGCGCGTCAGTTCCCTCGACCTGCGCGCCCGCCTGGTTGTCGAAGGCCTGATGACCGGTATGCACCGTTCCCCTTATCAGGGCATCTCGGTCGAATTCGCCCAGCACCGCCCCTACGTCCCCGGCGACGACATCCGCCACGTCGACTGGAAGGTCTTCGGCCGCTCCGACAAAATCTACCTCAAGCAATACCTCGAAGAGACCAACCTCCACCTCATCTGCATCGTCGACGCCAGCGAATCCATGGGCTACGGCTCCGTCGGCGACGCCTCCAAGCCGTGGACCAAGTACGACCACGCCACCGCCATCGCCGCCTCTCTCTCCTACATGGCCATCCAGCAGCAGGACTCGGTCGGCCTCGCCGTCTTCGACCAGGATCTCAAGCGCTACCACAAACCCAGCAACACCCCCGGCCAGTGGCGCATCATCACCTCCGAGCTCACCCAGATCCCGCGCCTCAAGAAAACCAACACCGGCCGCATCCTCGACCAGCTCGCCGAGAAGCTCACCCACCGCAGCCTCATCGTCCTCCTCTCCGACTTCTTCGACGACATCGGTAACATCAAGAAAGGCCTGCGCCACCTCCGCTACAAAAAGCACGAAATCATGGCCTTCCAGATTCTCGATCCCATGGAGATCGAGTTCCCCTTCGACGACGTCACGCTCTTCAAAGGCATGGAAGAAATGGGCGAGCTCCTCACCGAGCCCCGCGCCCTCCGCGAAGGCTATCTCGCCGAGCTGGCCAACTTTACTGAGCAGCTTAAAAAGCTCTGCCGCGGCATGCGAATCGACTTCACCCGCATGAATAGCGGCGAACCGTTGGATGTCAGCCTCAGCGGGTTCCTTGCAAACCGGGCCGCGAGCATCAAGTAAGTGTCAAGCATGCACCAGGATTCAGCAATGTCGATCATAGCTCCACTTCCGCTGGCCTTCATCAATATCTGGTTCTTCTACGCGGGAATCGGTGCGGCCTCCATTCCCATCATCATCCACCTGCTCAACCGCCGCCGATTCAAAGTCGTCCGCTGGGCGGCCATGGAATATCTCCTGCAGGCCATGCGGAAAAATCGCCGCCGCCTCCGCTTCGAACAATGGATCCTCCTCGCCGTGCGCTGCCTCGTCCTCTTTCTCCTCGGCACCGCCCTGGCCCGTCCAACCGGCTGCAACCAAAGCTCACTGGCCCGCCTCGCCGGCCAGCACAGCGCTCTGCATGTCATGGTGATCGACAACGGCCTCTCCATGTCGTACGAAGCCGATCGCCCCAACGCCAAAACCCACCTCGACCAGGCCAAGAAAGTCGCCAAGCAATTGCTCGAGCGTATCGAAGCCAAAGGCGGCAATGAGGCCGTCGTGATCATCACCACCGCGGGTGGAACCCCCGAATCAATTGCCGTCGGCGAAGACAAAAAGATCGAGACCCAGGGCGCCGGCTACGTCCTTCAAAAGCCCAGCTACGACCTCTTCGCCGCCCGCGCCGCCATCGATCGCATCGAGCAATCCTACGGCCGAAAGGATTACGCCGGCGCGTTGCAACTGGCCAACAAGGTCGGCGAAGACGAAGACAAACAGCCCAACAAAAACCTCTATCTCTTCACCGACACCGCCCAGGCCGGCATTGGCGAAAAGAACCCGCAGGCCGACGCAATCAAGGTCGCCGGCGCGGCCCTCAACAAGCACTTCCGCATGCCCGTCAACGTCTTTAATCTCGGCGCGCCCGACCAATGGTCTTACACCGTCGCCGACGCCCGGCCCAGTTCCGGCCTCGTCAGCACCGTCCTCCCGACCGATCTCATGGCCGACCTGCAGATGCACGGCCAGGGTGGTCAAAGCCAGTTGGTCTGGAAAGTCGACGGCAAGCCCATCAAGGGCGGCGGCACCTTCACCCCTGACAAAGAAACCACCACCCAGATCGACAAGGAAATCTCCTTCACCGAAGGCGGCCCACACGTCATCAGCGCCACTCTCGTCGGCGATCAGCGCCTCAAGGAAGGCCAGACCCGCTACCGCGTCATCGACGTCGCCTCCAGCCTCCCCGTCCTCATCGTCGAAGGCGAGCGCGGCGTCGGCGCACTCGATTCCTCCGGCGCATTCCTCGCCACCGCACTCGCGCCAAATCCCGCCCCCATCCCGGGTCAGCCTGGCAACGGTGCGCGGCTCAGCTACATCTCCCCCGACCTGATCAGCGACATCGAACTGGGCAATCGCGTGTTGAGCGATTATCGCGCCGTCGTCCTCACCGACGTCGCCCAGGTCACCGACAAGGATGCTGATCGCCTGCAGAAGTTCGTCAAGCAGGGCGGCACCTTGATGATCTTCATGGGCGATCACGTCAACGGCGACACCTACAACCGCCTCCTGCTTCCACGTCAGTTGATGCCCGGCAAGCTCATTGCCCGCAAGACCGACACCCAGGTCGACGCCAAGGGCTTCACCTTCGACTTCAACCCGCAAGGCAATGTCCACCGCCTCCTGAACATCTTCAAAAGCGGCGGCCACTACGGCCTCGACACCACCCGCATCTACACCTACTACCAGTGCGACCTCCCGCCCGATTCCAAGGCCGAGCACGTCCTGGATTACCTCACCGCCGACAACGGCAAGTCCGGCGCGCCCAAAGACGTCGCCATGACCCTCGACTATCTCGGTCGCGGCCGGGTTGTCTTCTGCTCCACGAGCGCCGATCCCAAGTGGACCTCCCTTCCCGCCAAGCCGGCTTACCTCGCTCTCATGCAGTCGCTCATCGCCGAAACCGTCAACGTCGGCGATGGCTGGATGAATGTCGCCGTCGGCCAGCCCCTCGAAGTCCCCGCCGCTCTCCGCCTCTCTGCCCCGCCCGTCCTCACCAACCCGCTCAAAAGGCCGGTCGACGTCGAATCGGTGGTCAGCCCCGAAGGTGAAATCAGCTATCGCAGCAAACCCCTCAACAAGCCCGGCCTCTACACCCTCAAGGCCGACAGCAAGATCTACCCCATCGCCGTCAACATCCCCGCCGATCAGGCCGATGTCCGCACTCTGAAAGAACCGCAGGTCAAGAAGGCGCTGGGCGATACCGAACTCGCCTTCCTCGGCGACTCGCTCCCCTACGACGTGCTGGAACGCAATGACAACAACGACATTGGCTGGTTCCTGATGTTCGCCGTGCTCATCCTCGTCGGCATGGAATGCTGGATGGCGATGCGCTTTGGCCACTACCGCAAACACTCGGCCATCCCCGCCGTCGAAGGCGTCGAGACTTCCACCCCGTCAATCCCGGCCTCACCGCAGCCTGCGACAGCTACAGCCGCCGCTTGATGATTTTTCGCTTCGTCAGGACTTAACATGAAACGACTCTGGGAAATACTCTTTGGCCTCGACAAAGGCTTCCTCAGCCGGCCCGGTGAATTGCATCCGCAGTTCAACCCCAAATGGCCCGGCCAGGAATTCCTCGACCATCTCTTCCATCAGATGGGCTGGACGAACTATCACGGGATGGGCGCGGTTCTCTGGAATATCCTCCTCGGACTTGTCGCCGTCCTGCTCGTCGTCTACGTCTACCGCCGCGAAGGCCGCGGGCACATCGCCCGCGCGGTGCTCGGCGTCATGCGCCTTGCCCTGCTGGTGTTCGTGATCGTCATGCTCAATCGTCCGGTGCTCGTCCTCACCAATGTTCAGGAAGAGCCTTCGGTCGTCGCGGTCCTCGTCGACGACAGCATCAGCATGAAAGTGCCGGATGCACTTCCCGGCGCGCAACTCGTGCGTCTCGACGCAGTCAAAGACCTCATCAACGGCCAGAATCAAAAGCTCATCCACGACCTTGCCCGCAAGCACATCATCCGCTTCTATCACTTCAGTGGAACGTCCAAGTCGCTGCCCACCGTTGCCGTGGATGACACCCGCAAGAATCCCACCAGCAAGCCTGCGACGATGCCCACCACCATGCGCTCCACCGATCTGCAAACCGCGATCGGAGCCCTCAAGCCCGAAGGCCAGAGCACCCAGATCGGCGACGCCATCAAGCAGGTCCTGGACGAATTGCAGGGCCTACGACTCGCCGGCATCGTGCTCATGACCGATGGCCGCGACACGCCCGCCGAATCCCTCGGCGAGGTCATCTCCAGCATCAAAGGCCATCAGGTTCCGGTCTTCGCCGTCCCGATCGGTTCCAACAAACCCATCCAGAACGTCGCCATCGAACGCGTCACCGCCGAGCCCGATGCCTTTGTTGGGGATATTGTCAGCGTCAACATGACCGTCCGCGGACGGGGCCTGCCCAAAGGCTTCACCACCCGCCTCACCCTCGAAGACCGTAAGACCCACCTCCCGCTCAAAATGCCCGACGGCAAGCCCGCCGAGATCAACCTGCACTTCGACGACGACAAACCCCAGGACGTCGAGATTCCCTTCAAGCCCGACAAGGAGGGCATGCAGGAGATCGTCGCGAAGATCCCGGATCTCGACGGCGAGCTTGAAGTTGCCGACAACCAGCGCGAGTTCCAGGTGGATGTCCTCGACGCCAAGATCAACGTTCTCTACGTCGACGGCTATCCGCGCTGGGAATATCGCTACCTCACCCGCGAAATGATGCGCGACAAGACCGTCAGCATCAGCACATATCTCTTCTCCGCCGACCAGGGATTCGTACAGGAAGGCACCAGGCCGATCACCCGTTTCCCGGCCAATATGAAAGAGCTGATGGAGTACGACTGCGTCCTCTTCGGCGACGTCGACCCCCGCCTCTTCACCGATCAACAGCTCCAGCTGGTCTCTGAATTCGTCGGCCAGAAAGGTGGCGGCTTTGGCATGGTCGCCGGCCCGCGCTGGGCGCCACTCGCCTACAAAGGCACGCCCATCGCCGCCGTGCTTCCAGTGAATATCGAGCACGTCGTCCAGGACGACAGCAGCGTCTCTATCACCACAGGCTTCCGTCCAGCGCTCACCCGCGACGGCTCTGCCTCGTCCATCTTCCGCTTCTTCGTCGACAAAGCCGCCAACGAAAAATATATCAAGGAAGACCTCCAGCCCCTGTTCTGGTATTGCCGTGGCGCCACCGTCAAGCAGGGCGTCGGCGAAGTGCTCGCCGAACACCCCAACGACATGGGCCCCGATGGCCGCAAGGCCCCGGTGCTGGTCACCGGCAAGTTCGCTGCCGGCCGCACCCTCTTCTCCGCCTACGACGACTCCTGGCGCTGGCGCTTCTACACCGGCGAACAGATCTTCGACACCTACTGGGTCCAGCAGCTCCGCTACCTCTCGCGCAGCAAAAAGCTCGGCCAGCGCAAGTTCACCCTCAACAGCGAACGCCCCGTCTACGAGCGCCGCCCCGACCAGCAGGTCAAAGTCACCGCCCGCATCCTCGACTCCGAGCTTTTGCAGCAACTTCCCGACCAGATCAGCGTCGATATCCGGGATGACAAAGGCAACCTGGTAAGGCGTGAAGCGATGATCCGTGGCGAAGGCAACAACAACGATCAGTTCGTCCTGACCATCCCGGCCGACATGGTCGGCAAGTTCACCGTCAAGCCGACCGGCGTCGGCAACGGCCTCGAAGCCCTCGAATCCACCTTCACCATCGCCGAGCCCCGTCTCGAACTCGACCAGCCCGAAGTCGACATGACCCTGCTCACCCAGTTGGCCGGCGCAGCCCCCGGCGGCAAGATCGTCCCCCTGGCCGAGGCCCGCGAATCGCTGCCCAAGCTGATTGTGAGCCGCTCCAGAGAGCTCGAAATCCGCAATCCCATGCCAATTTGGGACGCCCCGCTGGGAATGTTGCTTTTTGTGCTACTTATTACCGTCGAGTGGGTGTTACGTAAGGTGTACGGACTGTTGTAAGCAGGTTTCGAATCTGAAATGATTCGAGACGATCTCGGAAGCCAACCTTCCGAACCAATTGAAGGAGCCATGTTATGCCTTCCACGATGATTCTCGATACCCTCCAGCAAATTCGCCGTAAGGTGAAACTGATGAGCGTGTTGTTTGGCGTGGGCGTCGTGGTGGCGTCGGCCGTCGGCCTGATGCTGGTCACCTTCCTCTTCGACTATCTCCTCCGCCTTCCGCCCTGGCCGCGCCTCGTGTTCATCACGCTGGCTCTTGCCGGTCTTGGTTACAGCGCCTGGCACTGGCTCATCCGTGCCGCCATCGCCCGTCTCACCATCAGCGACATCGCCGGCCGGCTCGAACATGCTTTCCCGCAGTTCGATGACCGCCTCCGCTCCACCGTCGACTTCTCCGGCGACAAGGAAATCGGCGGCTCCGCCGTCATGAAAGAACGCACCGTCGCCAAGGCCGCCCAGATGGCCAGTGAGGTCAACCTCAACAGCGGCGTCCTCGTCCGCCCCGTCTTTTTCTCGCTCGCCGGCGGCATCGCCGCCGTCGCCCTCCTCGTCGGCCTCGCTCTCATTAATCGCGATCTCACCAGTCGTGCCCTCGCCCGCCTCTTCAACCCCTTCACCCAGGTCCAATACGCCACCAGCGTCGAAATCGGCAATATCGACGGCTGGCCGGCCCGCGACCGCGTCGCCGCCGGACAACACCTCGATCTGCGCATGAAGCTGAAAAAGGGCAGCCCGTCCAAGGTCATCGTCCACTATCAGTACGACAACGGCAGCACCCAGGAACAACGCATGACCCGCAGTGATGACGGCACCTACGCCGTCTCGCTCGATGCACGCGGCAGCGCCATGAAGGTATGGGTCGAGGCTGGTGATGACGAAACCGCCCGCCGCCTTATCACGGTCGTTCCGCCCCTCGCCATCAGCCACGTCGACTGCATCGTCACCCCGCCCGCCTACACCGGCCAGATTGCTGCGCCGCCCGTGGAACTCGGCCAGATGCCCGCCACCCTCGTCGTCGGCTCGGCCGTCGATATCCGCATCGCCTTTAACAAACCCCTCGCCGACGGCAACGACTCCATCCGTCTCGAATCCGTCCGCCCCGAAACCAAAGTGCCGGCCATTCAGTGGTCGCGCATGAACGAACAGACCGCCGTCGCCCACTTCATGGCGACCGAATCCCTCCGCTTCCGCGTCAAGGCCACCGATCGTGACACCTTCTCCAACCCCGGCCTCGAAGAATACGAGGTCATCGTCCGCCCCGATCAACTCCCCAGCGTCATGATCGAAAGCCCGCGGAAAAACGAAGACCGCACCCCCAACGCCTTCGTCCCCCTTACCCTCATGGCCGATGACGATTTCGGCATCGCCGAGCTGAAGCTCATCGTCAACCGTTTTGGCGCCAAGCCCGCCACCCAGCCTGATGGCGTCGCCGCTTCCACCACCCAGCCCGCCCGTTCCGGCGACCCGCTCGCCGCCGACTGGGTCATCGATCTTCCCACCGATCCTGAAAACCTCGTCCCGGGCGACAACAACGGCGAGCGCAAACGCTTCAAGCTCGCCGACTGGCAGTGGGAACTCTCCAAGATCCTAGACAAGGAAGGCAAACCCGCCCTCAAGGCCGGAGATGTCATCGAGTACTACGTCATGGTCCGCGACAACTACAACCTCAACGGCGCAGTGCATCCTTATGTGCCCAGCGGCCGTCTGAAAATCACCATCATCAGCCAGGAGCAGTTGGACCTGCAGGTGACCGACGCCATGCGTCTGAACTCCGAGCAGATCCGCGTCATCCAGCAGACCCAGAACCGCAACCTCGAGGAGACCAAGAACCTCCGCGAAGACCTGCAGAAGCGCCCCCTCGACAACGCGGACAAGAAAGCCCTCTCCCACCTGATCGATCAGCAGACCGGTGCCGCCTCCCGCACCAAGCAGGTCGCCATGGACCTGGCCGGCCTCGAAAAACGTCTGAAGGAAAATCAGTCCAGCAACAAGGCGTTGGCCGACACCGCCAGTTCCGTGCGCGATCGGTTGAACAACACGGCCGATCAGCCCATGGCCCAGGCCGCCCAGAAGCTCAGCACTGTGAACCAGCCCACGGACAACAAGAACACCTCGCAGCAAAACGACCCAACCCAGAAGAACGGCGATCCAAAGGCCGGCGATCCGTCCGCTCAGAAAAACGGCGATCCCAAGAGCGGCGACCCGAAGACCGGCGATCCGAAGTCTGGAGACCCCAAGAACCAGACGGCAAATGCCGACCCCAAGAACAGTGACCCGAAGAACAGTGACCCCAAAAATGGTGACCCGAAGAACGGTGACCCAAAATCGGGCGATCCAAAGAATGGTGATCCGAAGTCAGGTGACCCCAAGAGCCAGACCGCGAACGCCGATCCGAAATCCGGCGATCCCAAGAGTGGCGACCCCAAATCGGGCGATCCCAAAGCCGGCGACCCCAAGGCCGGTGACCCCAAGAGCGGCGATCCGAAAGCTGGAGACCCCAAGAGCCAGACCGCCAGCGGCGACCCGAAATCGGGTGATCCCAAGAGTGGCGATCCGAAGTCCGGCGACCCCAAGAGCGGCGATCCGAAGAGTGGTGATCCCAAGTCGGGCAGCCCCAAGTCCGGCGATCCCAAGAGTGGCAGCCAGTCTGCCCAGAAGGGTGGCGATCCAAAGTCCCCCGAAGAAGCCAAAAAGGACCTGAGCGCCAGCGAAGAAAAACAGGCCGAGGCCTCCAAGGAACTCGATAAGGCGCTGGATCGTCTCGGCGACTTCGGCGCACTCGCCGCGCTCAAGAAGGACGTCGAGAAGGCGCTTCAGGAGCAGCAGGATCTCTACAAGAAGCTCGCCGACTTCAGCAAGCAGCACCTGGGCGAAGATCCCAAGGCGATGAAGGAAGACGACAAGAAGAAGCTGGATGACATCGCCAAGGCCCAGGCCAAGGCCGCCGAAAATACCCAGAAGCTTCAGGCCAATCTGGACAAGGCCGCGGCCAAGCAGGAGAAGGCCGACCCGGCTTCTTCCCAGGCCATGAAGCAGGCCGCCGCGCAGGCCAAGGACCAGCAGGGTTCCTCCAACCAGCAGCAGGCCTCGCAATCCGCTCAGCAGAATCAGCAGGCCAGTGCCCAGAGCAAACAGAAGCAGGCCGAGCTTGGCCTGCAGATGATGCTCAACACGCTGCGTGAGGCCGAGCGCCGCAAGACTGAAGCGCTCGTGAAGGCTCTCACCGAGCTCAAGCAGAAAATCGAGTTGCTGGTCAAGCGCCAGGCCGGCCACAACATCGACAACATCGTCCTCATCGATCAAAAGGACCTCATCACCATCGACGCCATGAAGCAGTTGATGATCAAGGCCGGCCGTGAGAAGGCCCTGGATCCGGCGACGGAAATGTCTCACCTCATCCCCAGCCAGGAACAAACCGAGCGCAACACCCGCAGCTACGCCGGTGAGGCCGAAAAGCTTCCCAAGGACGGCGCGATTCTCGCCGCCAACTTGTCCAAAGCCGCCGGTCACATGGAGCGCGGCATTGGTCTGCTCCGCGATGATGAAAAGCTCAAGGCCTACAACCCCAGCCAGGTCGAGGCCCTCGCCGCCCTGGAACAGGCGCTTGAAAAAGTTCGCGCCATGGAGGAAGAAGCCAAGGCCGACCAGCAGGAGGCCAACAATGACACCCTCCGTCAGGAATACGAAAAGTTTCTGGCCCGCCAGAAGGCGATCAACCCGGAAACCATCCGCATTGACGCCACCGCTCGGGACGCCGATGGCAACTTGAATCGCGAAGAAGGCATCAAGGTCAAACAAAACGCCGACATCCAGGGCAAGCTGTCCGAAGACGTCAAGGCGATGGACACCAAGCTTGTCGACTTTGGTGCGACCGTCTATCTCTGGACCAATAAGGACGTCTACACCAGCATGCAGCAGATTCGCGACGAGCTGGTGAAGCCCGAGCCGGGCAAGGCGACCCAGGCTGAGCAGGTCCGGGTGACCGAAGAGCTCGAGGCCATGATTCGCAACCTCGCCATCAAACCGCCGAGGAAGTCGCCGTTCGATCAGAAGGGTGGCGGCGGTGGTGGCGGCGGCGGTAAACCCCCCAAGCCACAGCTTCCCCCCGAAGCTGAGCTGCGTCTTCTGCGCGAACTGCAGGTGGCGATCAACAAGTCCACCACCGCCCAGGCCGGCCTGCCCAACAAGGACAAGAACAAGCTGACGCAGCTCAGCGTTCGCCAGGGCGAGCTCCGCGGCATCTTCGGCGAACTGCTGAAGAAAGCGTCTCAAGGCAAGCTTACCATCAATGACAAGGAGCCCAACGCCAACGATCAGCTTCCCGAAAAGTCCAGCCCGCAGGATGTGACCGATCAGGAGCTGAAGGATGCGCTGCTTCAGGACGCGCCCGCCGACGATGACGTCGCGGGGCTCGTCAAGCTCAACGGCGACCGCATGGCCCGCTCGCGTCAGCGCCTCGCGAAGCTCGACCCGGGTCAAACCACCCAGGAGATCCAGAAGCGCATCGAGATGGATCTCACCAAGCTCGCCGAAGCCTCCCGCGCCCAGCAGGGTCAGCAAGGCCAGCCGAAGCCCGGTCAGGGCCATAAGCCCCAGCCCGGCCAGCCCGAGGGTCCGGCGAATCAAGGTCCCCCCGGACAAGGCAAGCCGAAGCCGAACAAGGGCAATACGCCCGCATCGAATTCTCAAATGTCCGGCCCCGCCGGCACCGACGCTCCAACCAAGGATATCCGTGAAACCGCCCGCAACTGGGGCAACCTCACGCAGCGTCAGCGCGACGCCATCATCGATTCACAAAACGATGACATCGTCGAGCGTTATCGCAAGCTCACCGAAGAGTACTACCGCACCCTCGCCACCAAGGCCACGGAGCAGAAGTAACTCGCCGATGGGTCGTCGCAATCGCGGCGGGGCGCGCCTGGCTTACCAGTCGCGCCCCGCCGCATGTAACGAAACAGTGCCTACGATGCGTTGACAGCCGTTCTTGTCATGAGATTCCATCCAGGCATCCTCCGCCTCCCACCGCATCGATGCCCCGATCGTAGGGTCCGGCTCGCCGGACCACTCTTCCTCCTCGCCCTCACCCTCCCCGCCTTCGCCCAATCCGCACCGCCGCTCTCCTCCAAACCCAACCAGGTCCGCGGCGACGAAATCACCCCCGCCCAGCGCAATGCCGTCGACAAAGGCCTCACCTATCTCGCCGCCCATCAGGCCAAGTCCGGCGGCTACGGCTACGGCGGCGTCGGAATCGGCGGCGTCGGCGCCTCAGGCGGCAGTGGCGGCCACGCCGGCATTACCGGCCTCTGCGGCCTCGCCTTCATGGCCGCCGGCAACCTCCCCGCACGCGGCAAATACGGCGACAACGTCTCCAACGCCGTAAAATTCGTCCTCGAATCCTGCCAGCAGAATGGCCTCGTCGCCTCCGATCAAACCCACGGCGCAATGTACGGCCACGGCTTCGCCACGCTCTTCCTCGGCGAAGTCTACGGCATGACCGGCGATGATCAGATCAAGGACAAACTCCAGCGCGCCGTCAAACTCATCGAAAAAACCCAGAACCGCGAAGGCGGCTGGCGCTACCAGCCCTGGCCGCACGACGCCGACATCTCCGTCACCATCTGCGAAATAATGGCCCTCCGCGCCGCCCGCGACGCCGGAATCAAGGTCGAAGCCGAGGTCATCGAAAACGCCGTCAAGTACGTAAAAAGCTGCCAGTGCTCCGACGGCGGTTTCTCCTACATGGCCAACCAGGGCGGCGGCTCCGGTTTCGCCCGCACCGGCGCAGGCGTCGCCGCGCTCTACTACGCCGGCGCGTTCACCGACGGCGGCATTGAAAAAGGCCTCGAGTTCATCAAGCTCCGCACCGCCGGCCGCGGCGTCTCCGACGGCGAAGGCAACTTTTTCTACGGCAACTACTACGCCACCCAGGCCATGTTCCTCGCCGGCGGCGACTACTGGGCCAAATGGTACCCCGCCGTCCGCGACCAGTTGATCTCCATGCAGGACAAAAGCACCGGTGCATGGACCGGCGACGTCAGCCCCGACTACGCCACCGCCATGGCGCTCATCATTCTCCAGATGCCAAACCGCTATCTCCCGGTCTTTCACGGAAAAGGACCCGGAAGCTGATACACTGTTGACGAACCCAGACGGAAATTCATATGCGATTCAAAACTTCCACAAAACTTCTGACCGCCGCCATCGCACTCGCCATGACCGCGGCCCCATTCGTGCACGCCGATCCACCCGCCGCCCCGCACAAGCTCAACCAGCCCAATCAGGTCACCGGCAACGAAATCAACGCCGCCCAGCGCGAAGCCGTTGAAAAAGGCCTCGCCTATCTCGCCAAAAAACAAGCCAAGAACGGCGCATTCGGAGCTGACGGCGCATACGGCGGCGGGCAGGGAGGTCACGTCGGCATCAGCGCCCTCGCCGGCGTCGCCTTCATGGCCGCTGGCAATCTG
>JBBRHH010000038.1:0-19941 GCA_038222915.1 Tepidisphaerales bacterium | reverse complement strand
CGGGGGTGAGATCAACATTATTCTGCCGTATGCACAGGCCGATTTTGTGCGGAACTGCGTTGCGTTTGCGGGGGAAGAGGCGGTGCGGAGATATCACGCGGCCATTGCGAGCGCGGGGTCGCGGGTTTCGTATGCGACGCGCGAGGGGTATCTCGATACGCCCGGCCTGTATGGGTTTGGGGCGCGCATGCTGGAGAGCGCGACGCATGCGCGGGCGATTACGCTGGGGACCGATCCTTATCTGCTGGCGCTGTACGACGGGGCTTCGCCGATGCTGGACGGCGGGACGGCCGACATGGCGCAGCGGTGGAGCCGAACTGCGCCGGTGCGGGTGGTTCCGCTGCCTGGGCCGCCGAAGAGTGCTTCGCCGCTGGTGCAGCGCGTCGCCGCGGTTGAGCCGGCGAAACCCCTTGTGGACGGCTCGCGGCCGCAGCGCGTGGTGGGGACGATGCTGTTTGCCGACATTGTGGGGTTCAGCCGGATTCAGGAGGAGCAGCTTCCATCGTTCATGTACGACTTTTCGCGCGAGCTGGCGGCGCGGCTTGGGCGGATCGACGTTGAGCCGCTGATGGTGAACACGTGGGGCGACGCGATTTATGCGGTGATGGCGGACGCTTTGCCGCTGCTGACGTATGCGCAGACGTTGCGGGATGCGGTGTGCAATGCGGACTGGTCTAAATTTGGATTTTCTTCGCCGCTGAACGTGCGGATCGGCCTGCATGCCGGGCCGGTTTATGACGGGATTGATGCGATCACCTCGCGGCGGAATTTTTTTGGATCGCACGTGATTCGGGCGGCGCGGCTGGAGCCGGTGACGCTGCCGGGGCATATTTATGCGAGCCAGCAGTTTGTGGGGCTGCTGACGGCCGAGAAGCTGGCGAAGGAAGCGCCGGCCGGTGGTTGGCCGTTTGTGTGTGAGTATCTCGGGAATCTGGAGCTGGCGAAGAAGTTTGGGCAGTATCCGGTTTATCACATCCGGTTTGGACAGGTCGGATGAAGTTTTGCGGTCAGGGATTCTTGGGATGGGGACGGGTGGTGGGAGAAGCCGCGGTCTTGTCGCGCAGGACCCGCACGGAGAGATCGTCGAGCCAGACTTTGCCCTCGCCCTTGAACTGAATTCCGATCGCGACGAGCTTGGCTCCGTCAGCAGGGGTGACGACGTGTTCGAATTTCTTCCATTTGGTCCAGGCTTCCGCCGGATCGAGAGTCAGAAAGGTTTCAAGAAAGATTGGCCGGCGTGTGGCTCGCGCGTCAAACTGGGCTGTGCCCAGTTGCGCGTGAACGTTGCCTTCACACTTCATCATGCCGCTGATCATCACGGGGAGATTGGATGCGTAGGTAAATTGTGCTGACACCTCGCCCTCGGTAGGGCCGACGATGTTCATCACACAGAGGGAGGATGGGCCGGTAACGTAGTCGCGGGTATCGCGCACCAGCCGGACCTTTCCGCGCTGGATGTGCATGACGCGCCACGGGCTGGGCGCGATCGCCCCGAGTGACATTGAGCCGTTGGGCATGATTTCGTCGTCGACTTCCGCGTTGAGGTCTGCCGGCAGGTCGGCGGCTGACGTTTCCGTTGGGACAGACGAAGGACTGGAAGCTGAAGCGAGTTCGTTGCGATCGTTCGCCATGACTGCTGTGGCGGGCTCGCGTGTCCTTAGCCGCCAGACGGCAAAACCGATGGCAACGAGTGCCGCGAGGCCGGCGATCCACAGCAGCGGCCGTTTTGTGCGGGGTTGCGGGTTTGCCGCGAGAGTCGGCGCATAGGTTTCGGGTGATGGACGCGGTGCCAGAAGGGCTTTGGCGCGATGAACGACATCGTGGAGGTGCGATTCAAAGGGCGGCGATATGGCATTCATCCACTGGTGCGGGCCCAGGAAATATTCCATCTCGTTGTGTGGAGTGGTCTCGTCGACGCGGACGGGAAGAATGGGGATGCCATGATGAACGGCCCGTTCCACCTCGCGGACGACGTGCTGGGAAACCTGCGCGTCGGCCGAGAAGATCAGGATCATCAGCCGGGAGGTCTGGATGGCCTCCATGATCGACCCGGCCCAGGTTGCGCCGCCGGGGATGTCGCGGGGCGCAATCCAGCAGCCGATGCCCTGGGCTTCAATGGCCTCTAGAACAAGTTCGGCCATGGCCTGGTTCTTCGTGGAGTGACTGATGAAGACGCTGTGTTGCATGTGCGCTGCCGGAATGCACGGTTTCACAAGCATGATAGCTTGCGGGCGAATCGGGCAACATCGTGATATCGGTTGAATTCCCGATTACGAATTTTTGACAATGTCGCGGATTCGCGACATCACGCGCTCTTGGCGGCTCTTCGGCCGCGTGGGACGCGGGCTCGGCCGAAGGCGTCGGTGGGCGTGAGGACGCGCGAGGCGCGGCCGGGATTGGTCGCGGCGGCTACCGCGTGATCGACGCTGGTTTTGCTGTTGTCGACCGGTTGTTTTTCGGAGGCGGTTTGTAACGCGTTCTCCATGCGCTTGCGGGCGAAGGCGATGTATTCCTCGGATTGATCGATGCCGACGTACTGGCGCTTGAGCAACGCGGCCGCGACAGTGGTGGTGCCGCTGCCGTTGAAGGGGTCGAGGACGATGTCGCCGGGATTGGAGGAGGCTAGGATGATGCGATTGAGCACGTTGATGGGCATCTGGCAGCCGTGCCAGCCTTCGCGCTCTTTAAACGTGCCGCAGACGCGGCTGACGTTCCATGTGTCGGTGTCGGGGGCGAAGTGCGGCTCGGGGGCTTCCTGCGGGCGGAGATACCAGACATCGTCGGGGAGCTTGCCCTTGGGATTGGCGCGGGAGTCGCCGTAGGTGGTCTGGCGGGCGCTGGCGACGCGGATGGCGTCGGCGTTGAAGGTGATGTTGCTGAGGCCCTTGTCCGGAACGTTTTTGCTGAAGTAGAGAATATGCGTGTGGCTCTTGGCGAACATCTTCTTGGTCTGCTGGCCGAAGGTGTAGTGCCAGATGATCCAGTTGCGCATGTGGAAGCCGAGCTTGCGGCGGGCGATGACGGCCAGGTCGGCGGCGTATTCGTCGCCGATGGCAAGATAGAAGGAGCCGTTGGGCTTTAGGGCGCGATGCACGGCGGCCATCCACTTTTCGCTGAAATCGAGATACTCGCCGGCACCCTTTTCGTCGTTGTAGTTGTGATAGAGATAGCCGATGTTGAAAGGCGGATCGGCAAAGACCAGATCAACCCAGGCTTCGGGGCCGTCGTTGAGGACCTTGATGCAATCGCCTTGAATGATCTGATTGGTTTGTGGCATACCCGCGCGATTATAGAGGCTGGGACGGATGGCGCAAATTGTGCCGTCTTTTTTCGCCAAAGATTTGCGTGACTTGGCGGTTCGGGCGGATTTGAGCTCGGACAAGCCCTTCTGGAAGGCCAGTTTGCGGCGATTCATGCCGTTTCTCTCCCTTGATACACTGCCTCTAGCGCCCGACGACATCGTCGAACGCGCAATTGCCTTGTGGGGGGCCTTGTTTAGAATCGTCCGCGGAGGCCGATAATGATGAGTCCAAGTGCGCTGAGAATCCTCGATGCCAACGCCAACCGGGCGCGCGAAGCGCTGCGGGTGGTGGAGGAGTATGCACGCTTTGTGTTGAACGATGCGGGGTTGCAAGGGGAATTGAAGCAGATCCGCCACGATCTGGGCGCCGCGACCCGGCCGTATTTGTCTGAAGCGATTCTGCATCGGGATACGGCCGGGGATGTGGGGACGCACACGACAACGTCGGCGGAGGGGAAGCGGGCGGATCTGGTCGATGTGGTGACGGCGGCCGGGAAAAGGCTCGGGGAGGCGCTGCGGGTGATTGAAGAGATCATGAAGGTGGATGGGGCGGCCGGCGTCGAGGCGCTTCGATATCGGTGGTATGGGTTGGAGCAGGCGCTGGCGCGCACTTTTCGGCCGGGCGATCGGTTTGCGAAGGTACGGCTTTATGTGCTGATCACGGAAAAGCTGTGCCGCCGGCCATGGCTGGAGGCGGCCGAGGAGGCGATTCTGGGCGGGGCGGATTGCCTGCAGCTTCGGGAGAAGGAAATGGATGGGGGTGAGTTGCTGCTGCGGGCGCGGCTGATGGTGGAGCTGTGCAAGCGGCATGGGGTGTTGTCGATCATCAATGATCGGGCGGATGTGGCGGTGTTGAGCGGCGCGGATGGGGTGCATGTGGGGCAAGGCGATTTGCCGGCCATTGATGCGCGGAAGATTGTCGGCAATGAACGAATCGTGGGCGTGAGCACGTACCGCCTGGAGCAGGCGCGGCAAGCGGTGTTGGATGGGGCAGATTATGTCGGGGTGGGGCCGATGTTTTCGAGCACGACGAAGGCGCGGGATTTTGTGGCCGGGCCGGCGTATGCGGCGGAGGTGGTGCGGGAGATCGCGATTCCGGCGGTGGCTATTGGGGGGATTAATTTGGGGAATGTGCAGCAGGTAGTGGCGGCCCAAGTGAAATGTGTGGCCGTGACGGCGGCGGTGATTGGGTGTGAGGATGTGCGCGCGGCGGCGCGGGGGTTGAAGGAGCGGCTGACCACCGAAGGGCGCTGATTAATTAGTGGCTTTATATCTGGGCAAATCCGCCATCAAGCCGCCTTGGGCAAGGCCGACCACTGCTACGGCCTGTTCACGGCTGACGCCTTCAAAATCATCGAGAAACTCGTCCAGCGTATAGCTGGACTGCAGGTAATCGAAGAGGTTTTTGATGGGAACGCGCGTACCGGCAAAACAGGGCGCCCCGCTCACGCGCTCTCGATTAATCCAGATAAGGCCAAATAGCGGGTGGCCTTCCTGGATCAGATCTCCCTCGAGTGAATCCTTGGAAAGTGCTCTTGCGGGCCAGGTTGGAAATGCGACGTTTGCTATGATCAGTCCGAGTGTGCGACAGCGATACAATAGCAAACAAGATTGCAACAGGGTTATAATCAAATTATGGAACTTCCATCGACATCCTGGTCGCAGCGAATCACGATCGATCCGGCAGTCTGTAATGGCAAGCCAACGATCCGTGGAAAGCGCATCACGGTTCAGACAATATTGGAGTTCTTGGGCGCTGGTGAGGATGAGCTGGAGATTCTCCGGCAATATCCCTCGCTGGAAATTGAAGACATTCGCGCCTGCATTGCCGCTGCGGCGTACTTGATGGACCATCAGTACGTCATTAAACAGACGGCGTGATGGCATGCCCCGCTTTCTCATAGACGTAAATCTTCCGCGATATTTCTCTGCCTGGATTGGTGACGAGTACGAGCATGTGCGCGATTTTGACGATCAGTGGACGGATGATCAAGTATGGGAACATGCGAGAACGCATGACATGGTCATCGTGTCGAAAGATACTGATTTTTCAGATCGGGTGATGCTCTCCAAACCACCGCCGCGCGTCGTCCATGTGCGATTGGGGAACATGAAAATGCGGCCATTCCACGAGATCCTGACCCGCAACTGGCCGTGGGTGGTGGCAAATATCAGCCGCTTCCGATTAATTCGGATTTATGTTGATCGGATTGAAGCGGTTGCAGACGACAACTAAACCAAGATGTCATTGACAGATCGCATGCCACATCGCCGTGACCAACGCGACTGCGCCGTTGGTTTGGTCCGGGTCGGTGATGGCGGGTAGGCGGATCACCTGAGTGGCGTTTTTGTCGTCGATTTGCAGGCCGGGGACTTCGCCTCGGATGACTACTTTTTTCACCGAGGGGTGAATGACAACGATCGTGTTGGCGAAGGTGTTGTCGAAGAGTTCGAGGCGATCGATGTTGTAGAACTCGGTGACCGGCGGCCAGGTGCGCCAGGGGGCGGCGCTGTACATTTCCTTGAGGAAATTCGGGGAGGTTTTGAAGCTGCAGTTGCGGAAGGTGACCAGGCCAAAGCTGCCTTCGCGGAGGGAGGCGAGCTGGTTTTCGGCGTCGAAGAAACTGGTGTCGTTGGCGACCAGCGCGCCAACAGTCGCGCCAGCACAATCGAGGGCGGCGGCCTTGCCGGTGTCGCCGGCGCGGACGTTGCCGAAGCTGCTCTTGTTGATGGTGACCGAATTGATCTTGCCCGTCAGCGTGAGGGCGGCGGCGTCATGGACGCTGGTAATATTGACGTTGGTGAGGGTGTAGTCGGTGTTCTGGTCGAGGACCAGCGGACGCGACGGCGTGTAATCCTTAAAGGAGATGTCTGCTTGAGCGGCCAAGGGCCAAACAAGAAGTGCCGCGGCGAACAAAATAGAGACGCAGGGCAACTGCCGACCCGAACCCATAGTCGACTCCTTCTTCGTACGTGCAGGACGCGTGGCACGCGACGTGAGGCCGCGGCAGGCAAACAAAAGACGCGGCCGACAACTGAAGGTTCCCAACGCCGGAAATCCTTTTCCGGGCGTTCACACGGCGCAGGGAGCGCTATGCGACAGCACTTTACGACAGTGACTTCCCGTATGCAATCGGAAAATGTACGCGCTGGAGATCATCAAAAACCTCGTTATTTCGCTCAAATCGCGTTTCGGCGGTAGATGACCTGACCGTCCACCTCCGCCTCGGGGGTGTAACGGGTCGCGATGTAACTCTTGATCTGGGCCCAGGCTTGAAAGAAATTGGCTTTGCGAACCGGGCGACGGGCGTAATTGGGGACCACTTCGGCGGCCGTCTGATTGGAGGCGTCGATCTCCTTATAGATGGCGATGTACTGGGGCCGGCGCGATTCCAAGTCGCTGAGAAACTGGTTGGCGTAGTCCAGCGGGGCGGCGTCGTAATTGGCGAAATAGAACAAATGGGCATAGCGAGCGCCCGGGCGGCGATCGGTCTCCACCAGCATCCGTCCCATTTGATCCATCCAGACGGCGTCGCCGGGTTTGGTGTGCGAGACGAGATAGTCCTGCACGGCTGAGCGCGGCGAGGTCTCGGTGAAATTGCGAAGATGTGTCCCGCTCCAGGCGATGGACATGAACGCGAACGGAAGCAGGCCGATCGCGATGGGCCAGGGACGGTGATGGCGTGATGCGGTTGCATAGACCAGCGCCGCCGGCGGGACCAGCACCAGGAAGTGGTACATGTACATCCGCGCCTGGACGATGACGCCGACCAGTTCCAGGCCGAGCCATAGCCATGCGAAGAGGCCGATGGAGATCGTCGAAGAATCACGCTGTGCCGGGCGCGTTGCGTACCGTGCGATCAGGATCGGAATCGCCATCGCGCCGCCCACCGTGGCGAGCTTTTGAAATCCCAGCAGGGCGAACGGGCTTTGGCTTCCATAGAGGGCGATCTGTCGCCACAGGTTGGGCATTTCGTCGAGGATGTTGGCGTGAATCGTCCAGGCCAGGACGCCAAGGAGGGGAAGAAGGAACCCGGCGAGGATCGACAGCAACTTGATGATGGCGTCTTTGCGCGATTGGAGCACGATGACGATTGCGACCGCGCCAAGAATGGCCGCGCCGGTCGGTTTGACCATTGCGCCGCACCCCCCCGCCAGCCCGGCCAACACGCACGCGGCCAACGTTCCGGTACGAAGCGCCCGCAACCCGGCACACGCGGCAAGGATGGTAAAAAACACTTGGAAGGTCTCAAGCTGGAATCCGCCGAAGACGAGTTGCGGGACGTTGAGAAAGACAAGCGTAAACGCGCCGGCGGCCAGACCCGCCTCGCGCGAGGCGGCGTGTGATACTTCTCTTGCAATCGTCCAGGATCCGATCAAAGCCAGTGTGAGCTGAAGCAAAACGTAAGTGGGCCAGTAGCTGCCGAAGAGCCGCCAGCAGCCGTCGGTCAGGAGTGCCACGCCGGGGAATTTGGTTTCGTAGAAGTCGTGGTAGAGCTGTCCGCCGGTGGCCACGACTTTTCCCATGTAGACGTAGAGCCCGGCGTCGTTGAGAAACGGGTAGTTGAGGAAGGCGAGGCGGGCGAAGACAGCGCCGACGAGTGAGATGCAAATCGTCACGCCAAAAACGATGCGTGCGGCGGTAGGGCGAATTGAAAGGATGTGCAGGGGGCTTGCGCCGACGGCCGTCATAGCTTGTTCATCGGCTCGGAATCGTCTCGAGCGAAGCAGCGGAAATATCCGGCCGCAATCGGTAGATGATCTGCCCGTCCACCTCGGCCTCAGGCTGATAGCGCGTCGCGACGTATTCCCGGACTTCCTGCCAGGCGACGAAGAAATTTTCCCGACGCACCGGCCGCTCCGACAACATCACAAGGCCAAGGGCCTGGCGCTGCAGCTGGTTGTCGAGGTCTTTGCGAAGAACGATGTGGGCCGGGCGACGGTCGGCGAAATCCTTCAAAAGCTGCCGCGAATACTCGAGGGGCGCGTCGTCGTAGTTGGTGAAGTAGAAGACATGCGCGTAGCGTGCGCCGGGCCGCATGCCGGTTTCAATAAGCAACTCGGACATCTGGTCAGCCCAGACGGCGTCGCCGGGCGCGCCGTGGGTTTGCAGATATTGGGCGACGGGCAATGTGGGGACGCCGCGCCAGACTTTCGCAATGTCGCGCACGCTCCAGCCGATCGACAGTCCAATGGCGGGCGCGAGTGCGATGGCGATGGGCCGGAGGCGGAGGAGGTTGGAGGAGAACCCAAAGAGAAGGGCCGCCGGCGGCGCCAGGACCAGGAAGTAGTAGGCATACATGCGCCGTTGAACGAGGATGCCGACAAGTTCGATCGCGAACCAGAGGACAACGAAGCTGACGATGGACGTCGCAGGCGCAGGGGCGTCGCAATGCTCTTCGGGATGGCGTCGATTGGCCGACCTGCGGAAAAAAAGTGGCACGGCGATGAAGACCAGCGCGATCCCAAGCATGCCCCAGGCCCCCGAATCGATAGGCGTTTCGCGGGCGTAGAGAGCGCACTGACGGAGCAGGGCCGGCATATCAGGGAGGAGGCCGGCGTGGACGACCCACGCAAATACTGCGAGAAACGGAACTGACATGCCCGCGACGACAAGCGCGGCAAGCACCGCTCCGCGCCATTTCTTTTCCCGGAATGACGCGACGAGTAGGACGGCGATCAGTGCAAGCGCTACGGCAACGCCACCCGGTTTAACCAGCGCCGCGCACCCTGCCGCCACACCGGCGGTGAAGGCCAGAGCGCCGGACTTGGACGCGTCATCGTTGAGCATGCGCAGGGCTGCGGCCGCTGCAAGAACTTCGAAAAAAACCTGGAGCGTTTCCAGTTGAAACCCGCCAAAGACGGCCGGCCCGAAATTCAGAAAGACAATCGCGAACAAAGTGACCGGCACGCGAATGCACGGTGCCACGCTCCGGCCAAGCAGGATCGATGCACCGATGCCCATGACCGTCTGCACCAGAACATACCCCCCCCACCACGCGCCAAACATTTTCCAAAGCCCGGCCATGATGAGCGGCACACCAGGCAGCTTGGTCTCATAAAAATCACGATAAATCCGCCCACCCTCCGCGACAGTCTTGCCCATGTAAATGTAGAGGCCCGAGTCGTTAACGAAAGGGTGGGCAAGAAACGAGGCCCGTGCCGCCAGGGCGGCGAGGAGGCAGACGGTGGTGAAGAGGAGGACGTTGGTGAGGCGCTGGATGCGCGAAGGTGCTGGGAGCGTTATTGGGATGGCCGACATATGCTGTTTATCGGTTACTTCTGGGAATGGACCGTGACATTGACGAAAAGTTCGGTGGACATCCAGACTTACGTCGCAGCATATTTTCGTGCAACATAATCTGTTGATTTGCATGCGAACCGACTTCGAATGACCAAAGACCCCCGCCTTCTCCGAATCGATTCGACGCGTCTCAAGATCATCAATGATCAGGACGTGGACGCGACGCTGTTTGCCAACGAGCAGGTGCCGGTGGAATCGGCCGCGGTGGACGAGCTGATCGGCATGGTGCAACTGCGCGAGACGGTGGAGCAACTCGCGGCGAACGATGCTCGGTATTTTGATGCGCCGCCGGAGATCAAGAAGGTGGCGGTGACGCCGGACTTTCACAAAGGGGTGGGCATTCCGATCGGTACGGTGATGGCGACCAAAGGGTTCCTAGTGCCACAGGCCATCGGGAATGACATCAACTGCGGCATGCGTCTGCATCTGACATCGCTAAAGGCCGATCAGGTGCTGGGGAATCTGGATGGGCTTGAGAGTGGATTTCGCCACACGTATTTCGAAGGCGGCCAGAATATCCCGATGACGCGCGTGCAGCGGTGCGCGCTGTTTCAGGAGGGACTGACCGGATTGCTGTCGGCCGTGCCGAAATCGCAGGTCGAAGGACTCTGGAGCTTGTTTCACGAGTTGCACACCGAGCGCGATCTGCCGCGCGTTTATGACGCCGGCACGATGCGAACCGACGCTGTTTTCGGGCTGGACGATTTTCTCGGAC
This sequence comes from Tepidisphaerales bacterium, assembly GCA_038222915.1. Lineage (GTDB taxonomy): Bacteria > Planctomycetota > Phycisphaerae > Tepidisphaerales > Tepidisphaeraceae > JBBRHH01. Next base: position 9,621 of record JBBRHH010000038.1, on the reverse strand, counting down.
CGCCCGAGGGGATCAGCTGCGATGGACAAATTGGGAGCATTGGCGGCGGAAATCATTTTGTGGAAATTCAGCGGGTGGCCCGGATTCTCGACGGTGCTACAGCGCACGCGTGGGGCATCAAGCAAGGTCAGATCACGGTGATGGTGCATTCAGGATCGCTGTCGATCGGCCATCACTGCGGCAGCCGGTTCCGCGATGTGTTGCGCAACATCTATCCGCAGAATCTCCGCCACCCGGACAACGGGATTTTCCTCCTGCCCGAGGGCGATCGGCATCGCGCGTCGCTGGATCTGTTCTGGCAGGCGATGAGCAACGCGGCCAACTTTGCGTTCGCGAATCGATTGTTTCTCGCGATGATGGCCATCAAGGGCCTGCGGGAATCGTGCGGGGAATTTGATGTTTCAATGCTGTACGACGCCCCGCACAACCTGGTGTGGAAGGAAGAGATGGACGGCGAACCGATCTTCCTGCACCGCAAAGGCGCATGCCCGGCCCGCGGATTTGACGCGATGGAGGGAACGCCTTTTGCCTTTTACGGCGAACCGGTTCTTGTGCCGGGTTCGATGGGGGCGTCGAGTTTCATATTGGCCGGTCGCGGGAATGCGGCTGCGCTCTGGAGCGCCAGCCACGGAGCGGGTCGGGCGATGTCGCGCGGCGATGCGCTGCGCGGAAACGACGACGCTTTCCGGCAGTTCATGAAAACGTTCAGAGTGGTAACGCCGGTGGACTTGCGCCGACCTGACATTCAGATGCGCCGGGACATCGTGGACAAGAAGCTGGAGGACATCAAGAAGGAAGCGCCGTTCGCGTACAAGGGGATCGATGCGGTGGTGAGCACGCTTACGGAGGCCGGCATGGCGACGCCTGTCGCGGAGTTAAAGCCGTTGATGACGGTGAAGGGCTGAAGGGGATCATTCCTCCGCGATCGTGCTTTCGGCCTGCTCAAATTACCTGGACCTGGACTTCGACGCACCGGCGCAAGGCGGCATCGCCGGTCAGGAAAGCGTCGGCTTTGAGTTCAATTGCACTCGCCAGATGGAGGGCATCCGGTGATTTGAATCGATAGCGTGCCCTCAAATCGGTGGCTATCTCGATAACGGACGCCGTAAGATTGTGAACGTAGAGTCGGCGTCCTGAGAAGAAAGTATCGTAACGCGCCAGTAAGACTTGATCCGCATCGCGCAGTGGTTTCACGCGGCATTCCAAACGGGAAAGCTTCGACGTAACGAGAGAGCCAGCAGGGTCCGACTCTACTGCAGCCAGATGACGTAACACATCAGCTTGAAATGATGATTTGCCCTCGATCGCATAAATGATCGCGCAGCTGTCGAGGTAGAGCTTTATCAACGCTCGCCCCACTCCTCACGGTCGGAGCGGATCTGAGAATCAATGTCCGCTCTATCACGCAGACCGGCTGGCAAGCCGCGGAGAAAACTGAAGACATCTTGTTCCGATTCGGCCGCAACCGGGGATCCCACCCGAAGCCATACCTCGACGTCACGCGTACCCGGCGGAAGCGCTTCTTCCAATTCCACGCTTGTCGGACCCGTTACGCGTCCGCGAATAACATTGACGGTTTGCATTCGATTTCCTCACTACAGCATATGTTCGTCAATTCGGCGTAACAACCAAAACCCGAAGCCATCGGCCCGGACCGACGCCCCGAATCTAGCGGACGTCAAATCAGGCGTTATCGAACACTTCGCGCACGGGGCAGGAGAAGCCCGGCAGCACATCTTCGCCAGTAAGCACGTCATCATCGGATAAAATCGAAACGGGTCCACCGGCCGCTGTTCGCGGGCGATGAATTCGGACAGTTTGAACGCCTGGGCTGACAACCCAGACGAGCGGTACGCCGGCGCGGAGCCATTCAAAAACTTTTTCGTCCACTTCTTCCGCGGTGTCATTCGGTGAGACGACCTCGACGACAAAGTCAGGCGCTATTCGGCAATGTTCCTTTGGCGCCCGGCCGCCGAGAAGCCGGTCAAACCGAACACATCCCACGTCGGCACGGCGCACCTTGTCAGGGGCGTCAGCAAAACACTGGTAGCTCGTATCGGAGCCGAAGATTCGTCCCAGACGGGCAGTTCGCAGGAAAATGCCCAGGAGAATGATGATCCTTACCGCGATTTCGCTCGACTCGGCTCCCATATGTCGCTCCACCAGGTGACCGTCAACCAACTCAAAAGCGACTGAGTCCGGCATCTTCAGAAATTCTTCCGGCGTAACAATCGGTGTGGCTGTAAGAATGCTCATGGAATTCCTTCGACGTTATCATACGCCGACATCTTGCCAGGCGCACCGAAAACATCGTCACTTTCTACAACAACCGCTCACCCTTCCCACGCGGCGTCATACTCAGAATCTTCTCAATAATCTGCTCCACCGTAATCCCCTCGGCCTCGGCGTTGAAGTTGGCCACGATGCGATGACGCAACACCGGCGGCGCAACCGCTTCGATATCTTCAGTCGTCACATACAGCCGCCCCTGCATCAGCGCTCGCGCTTTGCCCGCCAGAATCATATATTGCCCCGCCCGCGGCCCAGCGCCCCAGCTCAGCCAGTGGCGCACGAAGTCGGAGGCCCCCGGTTCATTCGGGCGGGTCATGCGGACGATATCCAGTGCAAAGTTGTAAACGTGATCGCCCACCGGAACGCGCCGCACCAGTTCCTGCAGTTGAATGATCCGCTGTGCCCCGATGATCGGCAGCACCCGCTCCATCGGCGCCCCGGTGGTTCGCTTGAGCATCTCCAGCTCTTCGTCGCGCTCCGGATAATTGACCAGCACCATGAACATGAACCGGTCGAGCTGCGCCTCGGGCAGCGGATACGTCCCTTCCTGCTCGATCGGATTCTGGGTGGCCAGCACGAAAAACGGATCGGGAAGGTCAAACGTCCGGCTGCCGGCCGTCACCTGCCGGTCCTGCATCGCCTGCAACAACGCGGCCTGCGTCTTGGGCGGCGTCCGATTGATCTCATCCGCCAGCAGCATGTTGGCGAAGATCGGGCCCTTTTGAAATTCGAAACGCCGCCGGCCCGATTCCGGATCTTCCTGCAACAGGTCGGTGCCGGTGATGTCCGACGGCATCAGGTCCGGCGTGAATTGGATACGCCGAAACGACAAATCCATCGTGCGCGACAGCGTTGAGATCAGCAGTGTCTTGGCCAGCCCCGGCACGCCCTGCATCAGGCAGTGTCCGCGGGCGAAAACCGCCACCAGCATCTCTTCGATCGCGCGGCGCTGGCCGACGATCACCTTGCCCAGTTCATCCTGCAGCATCCCGTGCGTCTGGCCAAGAAATTTAGCCGCGTCGATATCCGACACGGGAGTAATGTGATTGGGAATGCTGGACGCTGCCATACGGCCTCTGGCTGGGAACGACGATCGACAAAGATCGCGCGATGACACCCACGTTAATCGTCACGGCTTTTGAATCGTCACGGACTGAACCGTCACCGATTCCGGCCGCTCGCTCCCCTTCAGCTTGAAGCGAACGCCCACATACCGCGGCTTGTCGCTCGCCAACTCACCCTTGCCCGAATAAAGCTGCTTCACCGCGTCGTTGCCGGCGCTCGCTTCCGCCGTCAGGAATTGCCGGCCGGCCTTGATCGACAGATGCACCGTCGCGGGCTGCTGGCCATCGATCAATTTCTGGCTCACCACGGCGTCGTTGGGCAGGCCGCCAACTTTCACGTCGCCGCCCTGCAGCCAGACAACCACTTCGTGTTTGCTCGCCGATTGCGCGGTCTGCTCGTCAAAATTTGGATCGTCGGTGACGAACAACTGAACCAGCAAATTCTCCGACGGGTGCTCGACCCGCACCAGCACGTCGGCCATGAAAGTCTGATTGGCCTGGATCGGGCTGACCGTAACAATTCCGCCGCCGCGGTAGTTGTCCTTGTCTTCAGGCGGCTTGGCCGGAGCGACCACGAGGCCGTTAGCGCCGGCCTTCACCGGCACCACGCCCACGGTGCGCCACTCAGGCCCGATCGCCGTGCCAAAGTCGCCGTGAACAAGCGGGTGGGTAAACAGGCCGTTCATATCGGACGGCGGTTCGTCGGGGTTAACTGTATTGCTCTTCATCATCATCGCTGCAACGACGATGACCACTCCGACAATGACCACGCCCGCCAGGATCGCAATGATGGTTGCGGTCGGGATGCTGCGCTTGGGCGCCGCGATGTCGGCGTCGATCGCCGCCATCACTTTGCGCGTGAAGCCCGGGCCAGGACGAACCGAGCGATATTCCTGCCCGCTTTCGAGGCGCTCGCGCGCCTTGATGATCAGGCGGTATTCATCCAGTTCTTTGTTGTTATCCGCGCGCAGCCGCTGCACCGCCTCATGCCATTGCGGCGTCCCCGGCCCGCTTTGCAACGCGTCGGTCAGCAGCTTCAGAAATTGGTCGGATTCAAACTCCGTTGTCTCGGCCATAAAGTCCGCTCAGATCAACTCCCGGCAGGAGTGTCTTATTTGTCCTCGTCCTGCTCATCCAGAGGCCCGGCAATCAACCTCGCCAAGCGCTTAAGCCCGTGAAACATGCGCGATCGAAGGGTCACGGCCTTGGTGCCGGTGATCGCTTCCATCTCCGCGTAACTCAGATCCTGGAACACGCCCAGCACGATCACTTCCTTCTGATCGGTCGGAAGGTCGTCCAGCGCCTTGAGCACCCGTGCGATTTCTTCCTGCTTTTCCAGATCGTCGGTGGCGCGGGCGGCCACCTGATACGGATCGCCGCTGATGTCCACGCCTTCGAGATTCAGCTCAGTGATGTTGCGCACCGGGCTGCGCTTGCGCCGGCGCGAATAGTTGATCGCGAGATTGCGGGTGATGGTGAAAAGCCAGGTGGAGAACTTTTGCGGATAGCGGTAGGTGGCGCGAAATCGATAAGCGCGAAAGAAAACTTCCTGGGCGATCGATTCCACGTCCTCAAGATTTCCCAGCATGCGGTACAGATAGGAGAGGACGGAGGTGCTGTAGCGCTCGTAGATCAGGCCGAAAGCCGGCCGGTCGTCCTTCTGCGTGCGGAGCATGAGCTCCTCGTCGGACGATCGCCCAAGCACGGCCGGCTTGATCTCGACAGCCTCTTCGGCCTTGGCTTTGGGCAATGGCGGTTTGGGCTTTTCAGCGCGTCGCTGCATCCTGCTCCAGAAAACTCGTCCTCACCAGAGGGTGTGATCGTATCGGCGAAAACGCCTCAACGTCAACCTCGCTGGGAAACCAGCCAAAATCGCCCCCTTTGCCGCCGTGGGTGTCTCTAACTCTCGTAATCCTTCATTGTTGCAGCAAATGCGTTGCGCAACAACCATCGTTTGCGACTATACTCTGGATGCGTTGCGGCCGTTGCGGCGGTCGCGTTGCTCTGCCCATGTCGCGCAAGCGGCACAGGCAGACAATGAGGAAAGTCCGAACTGGTCCGGGCGACGGTGCTTGTTAACGACAAGGCGGAGCAATCCGACGGAAAGTGCAACAGAAAGATACCGCCCCGCGCTCGTCGCGGGGTAAGGGTGAAATGGTGCGGTAAGAGCGCACCGCGTCGCGGGTAACCGCGATGGCATGGCAAACCCCACCGCCAGCAAGACCAAACAGTGGAGAGTGGCCGGCAAGTCCGGCCACACGCACGTCCGGGGCGTTAATCATCCACGGGTAGGTTGCTTGAGGCGCACGGCGACGCGCGTCCCAGAGAAATGATCGCCTCTTTCATGCAAATGAAAGAAACAGAATTCGGCTTACGAACGGCCGCAACGCAATTTTTTTTCCAGGTTTGCCAGAGCGTTTGTCATGTCAATGCTCCTGCAAGAATCGACCGCCTCTCTCAACTGGAAGGCCAGCACCCGGTTGGGCGATCTACTCGCCGCCACGTCTGCAATTGCATTGGTCTTTTGGATTCTGTTGACCCATCTGACAGAGGTAAGCGGCTCTCAAGGTTTCTATTATCTGTGGTGGGGAAAGTCTTTCGCGTGGGGCGATCCCTGGCCGGCATTCGTACAAAAGTATGCGGGGCCGGTCAGGCTCGGATTGGAAATCGTTCCTTTCTGGTGGCTCTGTAACAACGTCCGGTGGTTGAAATATCTGCTGAAGCGTCTTTTCGGCCGCGGATTTACAGGTCCGTTCGCTTGCCGGCATTGTGGATATGATTTGCGAGCGACCCCACTTCAGTGCCCGGAATGCGGAATGGCCACTCCGGAAGGCGCCTGCCTTGGGGGAGATCCTGCCGGTTCTGTTGGCCAAACCGACGGCGCGGGTGAGATAAACAGGCGCGATACAAGTGAATGACAATGGGTAACGCCTTAAGGATAATCACGCGTTCGTTGTATCTGCTCGCGCTTGTGGCCTACATAAGCATCTGGATCGGCACAGGACGAACTCACGGATTTAGTGCGTTAATATACTCGTCTGATATGGTGCGATCTTCCGTAGGGATGCGGGACGGAACGGTCAATTTCGCTTGGTTAAGAGGTGCGCATCTGAGCCAAGCAGAGCCGAAGGTGTATTCGCGTTTTGTGACTATTTATGCGGAACGCGGATTGCTGGATGTCGAAGCTAAATGTTGGTTATTGTTATCGTGTTACCTGCTCTTCCCGACATTCGTCTACAGTCGCAAAATTATTAGATCAAGTCGCGATCGGCGTCGGAGATTAAGCGGCAAATGTCTGAACTGCGGATACGACCTGCGTGGAATTAAAGGACAGTGTCCGGAATGCGGAACGGCCTTTCATTCGATTATCGAGGAAGTGGCATAGACGTACCACACGACTACTAGCGCGTGTTTGCATACTGGCTCAGGATTCCAGCAGGTTGACGCACTTTCTCTATTTTCCTACCCTCACGGCTCCTCACATCACAGACTACAACTCAATGCGAAGGATTTTATGCGGAACTCCATGCGTAATATCGCGGCCTTGATCATCGTGGCAATATGCCGTTGGTCGTCGGCTGCCGATCCAGCCGAGGCGCCGGTCGACAAGATTCCTGTGCCGGTTGCTGCTGCTCAGGATGCAGCCCTGAAAAGTGTCAACGCCGTCTTTAAGAACGAGATTGCAGCCGCAAAATCGCCGGACCAAAAATCCGAGTTGGCAAATAAGCTTTTACAGGCAGCCAACGACGAACAAAAAGACTCTTCGGCCAAATATGGCCTCTTAACAGTGGCGAAAAACACAGCCATCGATGCCGGCGACGTTCATCTGGCTTTGAAGATTATTGATGCGCTCAGCCAAGGCTTTCAAGTGGATGGCCTGAAGTTAAAACTTGAATGCCTGGCCATAACGTCAAAATCGACCAAGGGCGCTGTAGACCGCAAAGATCGCTCGGCGCTGTACGCGACGCTGGCCGAAGAGGCTCTGAAAGATGATCGATACGAGGTAGCCAAGGACGCCGCAAATCTCTCCCTGGTGAATGCGCGGGCTGCAAATGATTCGGAAATGATCGAACCGGCGACGGCGTACGTGCAGAACGTACGGGAGGCCGAGGCTGCTTTTTTGCAAGTCAAGCAGGCGGCGAGCATCCTCGCGAATAAACCGCTCGATCCAGATGCCAATCTGCAGGTCGGCCGCTTCCTATGTTTCTTCAAAGCGGACTGGCCAGGCGGGCTCCAGCACGTCGCCAAGGGATCGGATAAGACGCTGAAGGCCCTTGCAGATGATGAGCTTGCCGAGCCGGCCGATGCGGACAAGAAGGCATCCCTCGCCGACAGATGGTGGGAACTGGGCGACAAACTTCAAGGCACTGCTGCTGAGGGATGTCATCGCCACGCTGCCGACATCTACACTGGCGTTGTTGGCACGATGAGCGGCCTCGCGAAGGCGAAGGCCGAAAAGCGTGTCGCCCAATCCAAGTCAACGGGCATTGTTTCCAAAACGCCTTGGAAGTTTTTGGGCGCTAAGACTTATGCGGAGGAGCTTCACATTCTGAATCATATCCTATTGCCGAAGGACATAGTGGGCGAATTCAACGGCACAACCGGTCGGATATGGGGCAAGAAAAAGGTGGATGTGGCTGTCATAGCGGGGCGAGCTTGCGGATGGCTCGGCGAAGGGTTGCTATGGACAGTGCAGCACGACGCAGGCTTTCCAGCCACTATCAGTTTGACTTCCAAACACGCCAATCGATATCAGGTTGTCTTTTACGACTCTAACGGCATCTGGGACCCAAGCGAGGGCAAGTACAACGGCGACCTGCTCGGGTACGCGGACTTTGAACTACCGGCGGCCTCCGACGCAAAGGTTGTCATTGCCCTGGACAAATCCAGTGGCGAATTCACTGTTACTGCTGCGGGAAAGATCGCATTGGTCAAGAAAATTTCTAACGAAGGTCGCCCATTATTCGTCGTCGCAAATCTCTCCAATGTCAGCTTTGAAGAATTCCTTGCGCGGGTTCGCACGGTTCACTCGGCGTTTATGCAATGCTCTGTGCAAAGAGTTCTCCAAGCTCGGCGCATTGTCACATGAAATCATCATGTGGACGTCAAACGGGAACGGAACTGATGCGCTCCCCAATTCCTGCACGCGTTCCTGCGGATTAAGCCGGCGCGTCATTCCGATCTTAAATACGCCGTCGCCAAACGTACCAATATTCGAGATCACATACACATGCCCCGCCTTTGTCTGCTCGGCCATTGAAATGGTTCTCTTAGACTTCTCCTCCGCTTCGGCCAACCTCGTCTTGAGCGCCTCCACTTCCGCGCTAAATTGTCCTCTTGCCTCCGCCAGGGCCTGATCAAGAGCAGCTTGAATTGCGAGCCGCTCTCGCTCCAGTTGCCTGAGTTCCCGGTCAATTTCCTTTCGAAGCCTCTCCTCTTCCCTAATCTGGGCTTTGATTCGCGCCTGCTCTTCTCGTTCGAACGCGGCCCTCACCGCCCGCTCAAATTCTTTTTTCAAGTCGGAAATGTACTGTGCTTCCGCCTGCGCCGGCACGTCAAATCCAATCTCACGACACCAGCCGATGACGTCGTGTAGACGCTGCTTAAAGGCCGCAAAATTATTTGGTCCAATAGAGGAAACGACGGATTTGACCGTCTCACTCAAGTATCGTTCGGCAAGATTGTTGGCTCTATCGTCCAATGATTGTTGCCGCCGAGCGAGGATCTCACCATCTAGCTCGAGCTTATGAACATTTACATCGATGTTCTGGAGGTCACGTTTGAGGATTACATTTTCGTCCTGAAGTTCCTTGTAAGAGATGATCCGCTTCTGCAGGTCCGCTTGCTGCCGCTTCAAATCACCTTCGAGATGAACTAGTCTGTCTTCGGTTTGGCGGGTAGACTCTTGAGCTTCTGCCGCCATCTTCGATTGGGACGCCGCAGATTGTTCTCTTTCCTTGACCTTCTTGTGCCATTCCATGATGTACAGGAACAGGCACGCCGCACCCACGACCAGACCGATGAAAAATGGAACGATGTAATACATACCGACTCCGGAATGACTTGTATCAATGACTCGGCAGCAAAACGAACAAGACCTTCAACCGGCACTTGGGACAACTCATTTCGTCCAACAGCATAGCCTTTGGCGCGTCGGCACCCCGACCACACGCCGGACATTTTGCCCGCACAACTTCACCCATCCGAGTGGACAGCGCCAATCGGTAACTGTGCACCTCGTGCACCCGCTTTAGTAGTCCCATCT
>JBBRHH010000037.1:0-20190 GCA_038222915.1 Tepidisphaerales bacterium | reverse complement strand
CAACAGCGTCGCCCACCCCAGTGAATTGGCCGGAATCTTCGTCACGTCATACGTCTGCACAATCTTCGATTGCACCCCCACCGGATCGTTCGGCGGGTTGTCAATCCGCTCATAAAGCCGGCTCACGTGAATCGTCGTCGACTGCACATCCACGTTCCCTCCGAGCCGCACCGTGAGTTTCACTACATAATCGCCGTCCGCCAGATACACGTGCTCCATCACCGGCCCCGTCCCCGTCTGCCCATCCCCAAAATCCCAGTCGTACTTCGCCCCCGCAAAAGGCTTGGCCAACTGGCCGCTCAACCGATACCGGTGCGAATAGTGATTGACATAAAAACACTCCCCCAGATATTCCAGCCGAAAATCCGCCGTCAGCGTCTTGTTGTGCTCCTCCAATGAACCCACCGCAACCCGCGGCACCGCCCCAAAAAACTCCGCACCGATCGGCTCAAACTTCGGTTGGTCCGGCCTTTTCCACGCCACGTGCATCCGCGGATCCCCATCCGTATGCACATGCAGAAACGCAACATCATGCCGTCCCCGCTTCAAATCCATCTTCCCTGCAAACCTGATATCGCCCACGTTCCCTTCCGCAAAAGCAATCGGCTTATCGTCGACGTAGAGTCCCCCGCGATTGTGCGCTGAAACCGCGAACGTGTACTCCCCATCAACAGGCGTAAACAGCGATCCACTGTACTTGATGATGCAGGGCCGGGGCTCGCCAAATGGATCAAAACCAATGTTCAGCCGATCCCACAAAATCCGGCCGATCGGCTCCGTCGCCTTCGCCCACGCCGCCTCGATCTGCTGAAAGTTCCTTACATCCCCGCCAGGAAATTTCCGCATGTCCAGCAGAAGCCCCCAACCAAACTTCGGCTCCTCCACCTTCCCCGTCGGCTGCGTATTCCCAAAATAAACAAAATACCGCTTCACCGGCCGCACCAGCGCAAAGACCACCCGCACCCGATCGCCCGGCCCCGCCGTCATCACGCTCGACGGCACAACCTTCCCTTCATCCGTCGTAACCCGAACATCCTCCCCCTTGGGTTGCACATGCCCCGCCGCATAAAAATCCGCCATCGCCAGTTCATCCGACGACGCCTTGTCCGCCGGCCACTCCACATCAAGCTGCCGTCGATAAGACCAGCCCGCATCAAACCAACCCGCTCGCCCAGCCGGCGTGAATACACAGAAAAACAGCAGAACCAGAAGTAATCCAGTCGGCTTCACCGCCACAACATTTCGCACTCTGCAACGTGAATTCTGCATTCGTCCCAACATGGTTTATCATCCCCACCCGCATGCTGATTCTACCCAGGGCCATCCTGTTTGATATGGACGGCACAATTACCCGCCCGGCTCTCGACTTCCCCAGCCTCAAGGCAGAGATGGGAATCGGCGAGCGCCCCATCCTCGAAGCCCTCGCGGAAATGTCCGGCCACGAACGCAAGGCCGCCGAGGCCATTCTCCACCGTCACGAAAAACACGCTGCCGATGAATCGGAGCTGAACGAAGGCGCTGAAGACCTCCTCGCCTGGCTCAACCAGCGGCATATGCCGATGGCCCTCATCACCCGCAACAGTCGGGCAAGCGTGCAAACCGTTCTCGCCAACCACGGCCTCATCTTCGACACCCTGATCACCCGCGAGGACGGCCGTTTCAAACCCCACCCCGAACCTCTACTACAGGCCTGCGAAAAACTCAAAGTCGCGCCAAAAGACGCATGGATGGTCGGCGACGGCATCTATGATGTGGAAGCAGGTGTCGCCGCCGGCATCCGAAGCGTCTGGGTCAGCCACGGCCGCGACCGCACGTTCCAAGCCCAGCCATGGAAAACCGTGACCGGCCTGCCGGACCTAACGACCATTCTGAAAAACTGTCTGATTGAATGAAGGGATTCTCTATGAAGCCAACCATTGCCTGGATGCTCGCCCTGTTTTTCTCAGCCCCCCTCGCCTTCTGCGAATCACCAATCCCGGTCGCCCCAGACAAGCTCTCGGCCGACGCCGACGTACCCAAAGTGCTCGACGCCCTGCAAAAGGCCGGGGCGGATCTGAAGAACTTCGGCGCGAAAGTCGACATGGCCGACAACGACCCGGTCACCGGCGAAAAGACCGTCCGCAAAGGCGACGTCTGGTACCAGCGCCGCGCCGGTGACAATGATCGGATGCGCGTCGAGCTTCCCGTCGTAGTTCGCGACAAAAAAATCTACCGCGACGAAAAGATTGAATACAAGCTCGAAGACGGCTGGCTCTGGGACCGCACCTACAAAAACAAAACCGAAGTAAAACGCCAGGTACTCAAGCCCGGCGAAAAGATCAACGTCCTCAAACTCGGCGAAGGCCCCCTCCCGCTTCCCATTGGCCAGGACCCGGCAGAAGTGCAAAAGCAGTTCACCGTGACCAAGGTGGCCAGTGTCAAAGAAGACCCGGCCGCCACAGTGCACGTCAAACTCGTCCCCACCGAGACCAACCAGCAGTTCAAAGGAAAATTTAAAAGCATCGACGTCTTCGTCGACGAGAAATCCGGCTTCCCCAGCCGCATCGACACCGTCGACCCCTCCGGCGCAAAAAAATCCACGACCCTCACCGACCTGAAGGTGAACGACCCCGCCATGTCCGACAAGGTCTTCGACCTGCCGGAAATCAAGGATTGGAACCAGACCACTGAGCAGTTGAAATGACGGTCTACCCGATAAACCAGAACGTCAGGAACATGATCACCCAGACCACGTCCAGAAAGTGCCAGTACATCGCCACGTAACGCACGGGCAGATAATGCTCGTGATCGTAAGCCCCCGCAAACCCGCGCTGCGTCACGACGATCAGGCGAACGATTCCGCCAACCACGTGCAGGGCATGCAGCAGGATGAACGAAAAAATCAGGCCATAAAAACCGATGCCGTTGGCACGCAAAACCTGGTGCGATTTCAGAAGCATTACAAGCGCGGGTGCCTGAATCAACACAAACGCAATTCCCAGAAGTAGTGCAATCCGAATCCACTTGCGAAACGGCGCTTGCCGCTCCCGTTTTACTTCAGAAAGCGCCCGCCCAATGGCAATGCTCACGCCAAACACGAGCAATGTGCTCAACCACAGCAACGATGGCAGATGGAGCGGCGGTGCGCTGCGATGGTTCGGCCCCAGGCGAATCAGCACATACCCCAGAATGCTGGCCGCGAACAACATTCCCAGCGACGCGAGAAACAACCACATGCCAACCGTGGCGGCCGATCGTGGTGGATTGAACCCGGGTTTGGGGCCGTAATAATTGAGTTCAGCGGGCATCTTGGACCGGCAAGACCTGGCCCTGGTGCGGGGCCTCCATATTGGGCTGATATTCCTTCGTGTCCAAAATGGCAATGCCGATAAACAGCGCGATAAAGAACAACGAAACGATCAAAATGATCCCGTTGTAATAGCTGTCCCAGCGCAGGTGCATGAAGTACATCACCACCAGCCCGCCCTTCGCCACCGCGACGAACAATGCAATCCAGATGTTCAGCGGACCAAGGTCGATGCTCGTAACCGCCACCGTCAAAACGGTCAGCACCAGCAAGGCGCCAAACACGCCCAGCAATAACAACGGCGAAGTCACATGGATATGCGGCTTGCCATCGTCGTGAGCGTCTGCTCCGTGCGACGCGGCGTGGGAATCATGAGCGTGTGCAACTGTAGACATAGCGTGGCCTGTTGATGTTTAGTGAATCAGGTACAAAAGCGGAAACAGGAAAATCCAGATCAAGTCGACCAGATGCCAGTAAAGGCCGACCAGATCCACCGGCGTAAAGTAATCGCGGCTGAACTCGCCATGCCCCTCTTCAACTGAGTTGGCAATCGTGAGGTTTCTGACCAGCCACAGCAGCGAAAAAAGCAGGACTGCGCCGCCCCAGACGGCAAGCATCATGTAGTGAGTGATGATGATGAGATAGAGCAGGAATACGCCGACGCTGGCCAGCCCCAGCGGCCAGACATAAAGCCGCCCGCGCGGCCCGACCGACCGCAGCAGCACCCAGTAGATCAGCGACATGCCGACGACCACGTGCACACCGTGCAACCCAGTCATGAAGAAGTAAATGTTGAAAAACGTCGCAAGGTTCTTCTTGTCCCGCAACGCCAGCTCTTCAAACGAAAGATGATGATGGTGCGGATCGGCCGCCGCAACCTCGGGCGCAAGACCCGCCGGCGATTCAAAGCTCGGCTTGATCTTCGCCTCATCGGGCAATCCGGCATTCGGATCACTGAACCCGGCCGCCGTCTTCAACGTCGGCTGGCTCGTCGCCGCCGCGCCTGCGACAGCTTCATGACCCGCGACCGCTTCTCCATGCGCTTCCCCATTTGCTTGCCCGATTACTTCACTGTGTGCATCACCACCGCGGGCCTCGCCAGCATGCGCTTCACCGCCTGCATGGCTCGGCTCCATCGTCGTATGCTCGAGATGCTCGACGCTCTTCTCGAATTCCTTGGGCCCTACCTTCTCAATGTAGCTCTCCGAGAAGATATTCGACCCGCCAAACCACAATCCGTGCTCATACTTCTGGTGATACTCGATGCTCTTGATGCCAAGGAATCCGTAGCCGCCGATGATCGTCAGGATGAGTAGGACTGTCAGCAGCCTGCTCTTGTTCATCTGCGAGGCCCGAACCGCCCAAGCCATCGTCAGCGAGCTGGTGATAAGAACAACCGTATTGACCGCGCCCAGCCACTTGTCCAAAAACTTATGCGCATACACAAACACTTCAGGATGATTGTGCCGGTAAACCGAATAGGCGCAGAAAAGCCCGCCGAACATCAGCAGTTCGGTCCCCAGGAAAATCCACATCCCCAGCTTCGCCGACGTGTACTGCTGCTCGGGTGTATCAAAGTGATGAGCCAGATTCGGATCATGACCGTTGCCGCCATGCTCAGCATGCGGATCATCCAGCAGCGCGGTGCCTGCGACATTCGTTTCAGCGTTGCTCATTAGCGAATCTCAGTGAGAACCAGCAGTCGCGCCGGCGGCGTGCTCGTTATAAACCCAATTTTCGGTCGCCTTGTCATATTCCCAGCCATGCAGGTCGTACGGATCGTTCGCGACCGGCGCATCCGGGAAATTGTCGTGCGGCGGCGGTGACGGCGTCCGCCATTCCAGCGTATTGCTGCCCCATGGGTTCGACGGCGCTTTCTTGCCGCGAAGCAGTGCGTGAGCCCAATTCAACCCTACCAGCACCAGCCCAAGACCCATCGTGTACGCGCCAATAGTCGATGCACGGTGATATCCGACAAACTGAATCGGGTAGCTCGCGTAACGACGCGGCATGCCGAGGCTGCCGGCAATGAACTGCGGGAAAAACGCGGTATTAAACCCGACAAATACAATAATCGAGGCGATGACCCCCACGGTCTCGTTGTACATCTTGCCGAACATTTTCGGCCACCAGTAATACATGCCCGCGAGGAACGCGAACAGCATGCTGCCCATCATCACGTAATGGAAGTGGGCGACGATGAAATACGTGTTCGTCAGATGCACATCGACCGCAAGTGCGCCCAGAAACAGCCCGGTCAAACCGCCGATGGTAAAGAGCATCATGAAGCCCAATGCGTAAAGCATGGGCGTCTTGAGCCGGATGTCGCCCTTGTAGAGCGTTGCCAGCCAGTTGAACACCTTCACGGCCGACGGAATCGCCACGCTGAACGTCAACAGACTGAAGATCACGTTCGCAAGCGGCGATTGCCCGCTGACAAACATGTGGTGGCCCCACACCAGAAAGCCCAGGAGGGCGATCGCGATCGAGCTGAGTGCGATGAAGTTGTAGCCAAACACATGCTTGCGGCTAAACGCCACGATCACTTCGCTGATCACGCCCATGGCCGGCAGAATCATGATGTAGACGGCCGGGTGGGAGTAGAACCAGAAGAAGTGCTGGAACAGGACTGGATCGCCGCCCATGGCCGGATCGAAGATGCCAATGCCGATCGACCGCTCCGCCGCCAGCAGCAGCAGCGTGATCGCCAGCACCGGCGTCGCCAGAATCTGAATGATGCTCGTCGCATAGAGCGCCCAAAGGAACAGCGGCATTCGGAACCAGGTCATTCCCTTGGGCCGCAGCGTGTGGATTGATGCAATGAAATTCACGCCCGTCAAAATCGAGCTGAATCCCAGAACGAAAGCGCCGAGCGTCGCGGCCACCACATTGCCCTGTGCCTTCGAACTGCTGTAAGGCGTGTAGAATGTCCACCCGGTATCCAATCCAAACCCGCCGGGCAACGTGATATTGAACGCGGCATGCAGCACGCCGCTCAAAAGAATAAACGAGAAGAAGAGCGCGCCGGTCGCGTACAGATAAAGGCTCAGCAGATTCAGCCGCGGAAAAGCGACGTCCTTCGCACCAAGCTGAAGCGGCAGGATGAAGTTGCCCAGGATCGCCGGAATCGCCGGGATGATGAACATGAACACCATCACCGCGCCGTGCAGGGTGAAGAAGTGGTTGTACAACCGGTAGGACGAAGAAGCGATCTGCTCATTGCCCGGGACCATGACCACGGGGCTCCATAGCATCGTTCGCAGAAGAATCGCGAACAAACCACCTAGAAAAAACGCGCTCAGGATGCCCACCATGTACATGATGCCGATGCGCTTGTGGTCAAGCGTCAACAGCCATGACTTGATGCCCTTGCTGTGGTTGAGGTAGTTGTCGTGGAGATCCACAACATGCTGCGGCCTGGGCATGCCAGGCTCTTTATATGGAATTGTACCTGCGTCGGCAGACATACCATTACTCCGATTCGTAAGCTCGTATCTCAGTCAGACTTCTTATCCAGCGCTTTAGTCGCGGGCGACGTCGCCGGCGGCGAAATGGACGGCGTCAACGGCATCGTCGTCGGCGCGCCCTTTTCCGGCGCCGTTCCTTTTACTTGAAACTGCGAAAGGTCGCCCTTGAAATTCACGCTGATCGATTTCATGTAGGCGATGATCGCGTTCACGTCCGTATCGCTGATCATCCCCAGCTGGCTCGGCATCACGTTTGGGAAATTGCGATGGATTTTTGCTCCCGGCACGTAGATCGATTCACGCACATACGCCTCGTCGGCCAGAACCGTCGTCCCGTCCGCCAACGGAATCTGCGATCCAAACATGTCGCGCCAACTTGGCCCGGTGATGATCTTGTCCTTCTCATTGCTATGACAGGTCGCGCAGGAGCGAGTCTTGTAAAATAGTTCGCCGACCTCGATCAACGTGTGCCCAAGGTATGGATTGGATGCAATCGTCAGCCAGGCCTTGAAGCTCTCCGGCGTATGAACACACGCAATGCTCTTCATCGTCGAATGGTTCGTGCCGCAATATGCCGCGCAGTAAAGGTCGTAAACATCAAATTTATCCGGATCGGCGATATCCTTTGGATCAGTGACCGGAACTTTCTCCGCCTGAAACCACAACCGGTTATACCGCCCCGGCACCACATCCTTCTTCACGCGAAACGCCGGAACAAACAGGCTGTGAATCACGTCCTTCGAATCCAGAATCACCCGCACCGGCACACCGGCCGGGACATGCAGTTCCGGTGACGTGTATCCATTGGGATAAGTGAACTGCCAGTTCCACATCATCCCGGTCGCCGTTATCTCATATGAATTTGGCGGGTCCACCGACAGATTCATGAACTGCCGGAAACCGTAGTAAAAGATCACCAGCACAATCACCGTCGGAATAATCGTCCAGGTCAGTTCCAGCGCCGTGCTATGCCCGGCCGTGCTCTCCTGCTTCACCCCTTCGCGATGGCGATACTTCACGCAAAAATAGACCGTCAACACCGCAATCAGCAGAAAGAAAAAGATGCAGATCCAGAGAACGAAGTTAAACAGCCAGTCGGTGCTGGGAGCCACCGTCGACGCCCCTTTGGGGAGCCAGAACGTCTGGTCATAAACTTCAGCCAATACAGATCGCAACATAGTCTCACTCTCGTCACACGCTGGATGGATGATTCATCACCACATTAAAGCCGCCCGATGCACGGGCCCGTTTTCGGTCGCGGCGGAACAACCAGATCAACACCAAGGTCACGATTACAACCGTCAACACCCCGCCCAACCGCATCAATCCCATCGCCGCAAGGGCATACTTCCCCTGCCGGCCGTCATACTGAAAGCACGTGAGGAACAACTGATCCATGCTCGTGCCGATCTTGCCGTTGGACGCTTCCACCAGCGACATCCGAACCGTCGCCGGGTCATACCTCACGCCATACAAATACCGCGAAACCCGCCCGTCGGGCATCAGGACAATCAATGTGGCCGGATGCGAAAATTGCTGGGCGCTCGCAACCCATTTGTAGTTGTATCCCACCGCCTTGGTCAGTTCGGTAATCGAAAACTGCTTGCCGGTCAGGAAATGCCACCCGGCTTCCGTCCCCGGATGGTTGTACTTGGCCACATACGCCTGCTTCTTCAACTGTGCCAGGCTCGGATGTTCGTTGGGGTCGATGCTGACGAACACAACTTCAAAATCGTCCTTCGCAGTTAGGTTCATGTCCCGCACCGCGTTGATCATCCCCTCTGTGATCAATCCGCAAAGCATCGGGCAGCCGTAGTAGCCCAACTGCAAGATCACCGGCTTCTTGCCGCTGAAATATTGCCGAAGCTCAACGTCATTCCCGGCCTCATCGCGAAACGCCAGATCCAGCGGCAACTGGGCGTTCAAATGCTCCGTCACGTTGATGTCCTTCAACGCGTCCGGCGTCGCCTCGGCAAACTCTCCCGGATTGATCGTCGTCGCCGCCCGCGCCGGCGCGGCCGACAACACCGACGCCAGAAGGCATGCCAGTGTCATTCGCGAAAGAAGATGTCGATTAATCGACAGTTGCATGGTTCACATTACTTCGCAGGCGCTGTGGCCGGCTGCGTCGCCGGTAGTTTTCCTTTGGCTTCCACGATCAGTTTCATCGCATCCGATATCGCGATCGTCTTCAACTTGGTCACATCATCCACATGCGGCGTTTCAATCCGCTTGAACTGCTCCGCCCGCAACTCCTGCAATGCGGCATTGGGCGTTTCATCCCACTTCAATGCCAGCTCCTGGTGCTCTTCGTTCCTGAACCAGGCTTCTGTGCCGATCATGACCACGATCAGCAGAATCCCGGAGATCGCACCGGTGGTGATGATCAGCGCTGAGTTGGCTTCTTGTTTTATCGCAGCCATAAATCACCTCTAGAAGTTCTCAAACGCCAATGCCTCGGACAAGCGCGGATCGGCCAGCGGACGCAGGCTGTACTTCGAAGCCGTTCGCAGCCACGCAAAAACAAATACGCCGCCAATTCCGATGAGTGCAGTGAAATCCATCAACGACACGCTGAACTTCGTGTCGCCTTCCGCATACTGGGGCATGATCAGCCAGTACATATCCACAAAGTGCAGGACAAGAATCCACACCGCCCAGAACACCAGCACCCCGGTTTTGCGTTTCACGTGCCGCGAAAGCAGCCCGCCAAACGGAATCAGCAACTGCCCGAACAGCAGCGCAACGATCACCGCCGACCAACCGCTCACCGCATAGTGCAGGGGAACGTTGCCGGTCACGACATCCTTCACCGTGGTCGCGCCGTGGCGGGCAAACCATTCGATTTCTTCCGGGATATTCGCATACCACAGCAACATGTACTGGCTGAACGCGATGTAGCCCCAGAAGAACGTAAACGCGAACAGAAACTTCCCCATGTCGTGATAATGCTCGATGTCGATACTGCGCTTCAGGAAACCGGCCCGCTGCAGCAGAAACGTAAAGAGGATCAGCACCGCAAAGAAGGACACCGCCGACCCCGCAAAGTAGTACACGCCGAACATCGTGCTGTACCAGTGCGGATCCAGTGACATGATCAGGTCAAACGCAGCTCCCGTCAGCGTCAATCCCAGCAGTATCAGGGAAGGCGCGCTGTACGCCTGAAGCTTGGCCGTAATTCCGATATCGCGCGTTGAATCCTGCAGTCCCGACTGTTTCAGATAAAAGACGCTGATCACGCTCCAAATCACAAAGTAAAAAATCAGTCGGATGACGAAGAAAGTAGGGTTCAAATACGCACGCTTGACCAGCGTCTCTTCGTCCAGCGTCCGTCCTTCCTTGGCCGCTTCAGCCTTCTTCACATGGTCCACGGCCGGCGCTTCTGCGCCCTTCTTCGCCTCGGCATGCCCCTCTTCATGCACCGCCGCGCTCATTGGCAGCGCCCACGGAAAAAGGTCGCCCTTCAACGTCACCACCGAAACAAAAATCGGCAGCGAGAGCAGGCCCAGCACGGGGAGAATTGAAGCCATCACTTCCGCAATCCGGCGGACGCTCACGCTCCACCCGACCCGGGCCAGAAACTGAATCAATACGAAAAACAGCGCCCCCAGCCCCAGCGACAGAAAGTACATGAAGCTGGTCAGGTACGAAAAATAAAACCGGCGGAAATGATCGCCCTGCATCGACCCGATGATGATCGTCAAAACCAGTCCAACTACGCCCGCGACCATCGCGATCGTCGTCAGTGGCTTGGCGCGATCGCCCAATTGCAGGCGCTCGTCACTCGGGGTTTTGCTCGGTGCATGTGTTGCCACAATACTTCTCCAAACCTACTTGGTCGCGGCGGCGCTCGCCGGCGCGTTCTGGCTCAATTGCAAGGCGCGTACATACGCCACAATGGCCCAGCGGTCTTCAACCGGCACCTGCGCGCCGTAGCCGGGCATACTGCGAATTCCAACGTTAATCGTGTTGTAAATGTGCCCGACAGGCCGCGCCCGGACCGCGTCCGCATGCAGCGAGGCCGCCGGCACCCAGGAAATCTTCTCGCCCGGCAGCTTCGCAAGCTCCGCCGCCCGGGCATTCACCGACCCGTTGCCATACCCGTCATGGCCATGGCAAACCGAACAATAAATATTGAAACGTTCCTGCCCCCGCTTCACGAGCGCATCAGTCAGCGGCGCCTCCGCGGGAAAAGCGTCGAAGAAAGTCACCTGCGCCTTGCCGTCCGCGTCTTTCGCGCTGCTGAACCCGCGATAGTAATGATCGCTCTCTTCCAGTTGCCCCCGAGCCACCGTCCCCGGAATCCGCAGGCGATCCGCCCGGCCATCCGCAAAAACCTCGCTCGACTGCTGTTCGCGATATTTGGGCTGCGTCCCCATGTCCTGCACCAGCGACACCCGCGGCGAAGGCGAAGTGCTCACCCGCGATCTTCCAAGGATCACCAGCGGCAACAACGTCGCCATCACCACGATGAGCCCCACCGCAATGAACGCAAACGGCGGCTTCCGCAGCGCCGGCTCGCTCACCGCGGTCGTAAATACAGGCAGTCCTTCGGGTGTGAGTCGCTCCGACATGGGTTAATCCTCCACCCTTTCCACATTCAGCGCGCCCAGCGAAACCAGCAGATTGTGCGCTTTCTCTTCCTCAAACGCCGGATCGCTGGCATCAATCACAATGAAAAATCGATCCGTCGTCGCCCGCCGAAAGCGGCTGCTCTTGAACACGGGGTTATAAAGCATCGGCAAACGGTTCAACGCCAGCATCCCGAACACCGCCGTCAACGACGCAAGCAAAATGGTCGACTCAAAAATGACCGGGATATTCGCCGGCAAACTCCAGAACGGCTTGCCGCTGATCGGAAATGCATAGTCATGTGCATTGCAAAACCACTGCATCCAAAGCGCTCCGAACATCCCAAAAAGTCCCCCGCCCAACACCAGCCACGGCAAAATGGTTGGCCTCACGCCCATGGCGCTGTCGATGCCATGAATCGGAAACGGGCTGTGCACATCCCATCGCTTGAACTTCGCGTTACGCACGCCGCGAGCAGCACGCAAAATCGCGTCCACGTCCTTGTACTCGGCCAACAGGCCCACCAGTTCCGGTTCTTCAACCGCAACCGGCGTCGCAACTTCAGTTTCGTCAAGCACCGTGCTCATTGGCGTTCATCCAAATAACGTTCTATCCAGCTACAGCCGCTTCACCGCCGCGAATCGGCTTGTGATGCTCATCCGGGTAATAGTCAGACCGGTGTTCATCGCCAGACGCTTCATCATGCTCGTGCGTATGGGCATGAGCTTCCGGCATGACCGACTTCACTTCCGCCATCGCCACCACCGGGAGGAACCGGCAGAACAACAGGAACAGCGTGAAGAACAACCCAAAGCTGCCCGCCAGCATCAATAGATCGATCGGCGTCGGCCAGAACGACCACCAGCTCGACGGCATAAAGTCGCGCGTCA
This sequence comes from Tepidisphaerales bacterium, assembly GCA_038222915.1. Lineage (GTDB taxonomy): Bacteria > Planctomycetota > Phycisphaerae > Tepidisphaerales > Tepidisphaeraceae > JBBRHH01. The sequence continues at coordinate 7,975 of JBBRHH010000037.1, read as the reverse complement.
GCGACGTAATAATGATCTCAAACCGCTCAAACCACATCCCGATATTTGCGAACATCGAAACCGCAAACACAATTGCCAGGTTGCTGCGGAACTTCTTCACCCACAGAACCTGCGGCGCAACCACGTTGCAGAAAATCATCGTCCAGAATGACCACGCATACGGCCCAAACGCACGGTTCATGAACGCAAACCGCTCATAGTGCTGGCCGCTATACCACGCCATGAAAAATTCAGTCCCGTACGCGTAGGAGACCACCAGCCCCATCGCCAGCATGATCTTGCACATGTTCTCGATGTGCAGCAGCGTGATGATGTCCTTCAAGCCAAAATACTGCCGCGCCGGAATCGCCAGCGTCAGCACCATCGCAAACCCGCCGAACACGGCCCCGGCCACAAAATACGGTGGGAAAATCGTCGTGTGCCAGCCCGGAATCTGCGACGTCGCAAAGTCAAACGACACCACCGAGTGCACCGACAACACCAGAGGCGTCGCCAACGCGGCCAGCAGCAAATACGCCTTTTCATAGCGATGCCAGTGCCGGCTGGAGCCCGTCCACCCCATCGCAAACAATCCGTACGCCAGTTGCTTCACGCGGCTCGTCGCCCGGTCCCGAAGCGTCGCCAGATCCGGGATCATCCCGATGTACCAGAACAGCGTCGACACCGTCGCATACGTGCTGACCGCAAACACGTCCCACAACAGTGGTGAACGAAACTGCGGCCACATGTTCATCTGATTCGGAATCGGAAACAGCCAGTACGCCAGCCACGCCCGTCCAACGTGAATGCCCGGAAACAATCCGGCGCACATGACCGCGAAAATCGTCATCGCCTCTGCGAACCGGTTAATTCCCGTACGCCACCGCTGGCGAAACAAAAACAAGATCGCGGAGATCAGCGTTCCCGCGTGCCCAATACCGACCCAGAACACGAAGTTCACAATCGGAAAACCCCAGCTCACCGGCTGGTTGTTACCCCACACGCCAACGCCCGTGGTCATCAGATATCCGATGCAGATACCCAGGATGCTCAGCCACGAAATCGCAATCGCAAAAGCAACCCGCCACGCCATCGTCGTCGGCCGCTCCGCCACCTTGCATACCGTGTCCGTCACCCCGGAAAAACTCAATCCGCCAAGCACAAGGGGATGGCGTACACGCGGATCATCGGATGTATTGTCGATCTCAGCCATTGGATTATCCGTTTACCTCTGAGCTAGCCGCCACTCCGGCCGCTTCCTTGCTACCCGCGCTCTCGGCCGGGTTTCTCAATTTCGCAAGGTAACGCGTCCGCGGCCGCGTGTTCAGCAGTTCATCCAGCAGACCATACGCCCGCGCGTTCTTATGAAGCTGCGTTACTTTCGCCGCAGGATCGTTCAGGTTCCCGAACACGATCGCCTGCGTCGGGCATGCCTGCTGGCACGCCACCACAATATCTCCATCCACGACCTCTTCACGCTTGGCCCGCTTCGCGATCGTCACCGTGTGGATCCGCTGCACGCAGTACGTGCATTTTTCCATCACGCCGCGCATGCGGATCGTCACGCCAGGGTTGAACACCATCCGCTTGATCTTATCGATGCTCTCGTTCTGCTGCGTGTCCGGCATCCCGTTCCACGGCTTCGCCCAGCGGCTGCCGCGCGGATCCTGCGAATGAAAATCAAAGTAATTGAATCGCCGTACCTTGTACGGACAGTTGTTCGAGCAATACCGCGTGCCGATGCAGCGGTTATAAACCATCGTGTTCAGGCCCTCTGAATCATGCATGGTCGCCGCCACCGGACAAACCTGCTCGCACGGCGCATTCTCGCAGTGCATGCACGTCACCGGCTGATACACCACCTGCGGATTCGGATCGTCGGCCGTCCCCTTGAAGTAACGGTCGATGCGAATCCAGTTCATCTCGCGGTGGTTCTTCGCCTGAACCTTGCCCACGATCGGAATATTGTTTTCGGCCTGACACGCCACCGCGCACGCGTTACATCCAATGCAAGCGTTCATGTCGATCGACATGCCCCACGCATGCGGCGTGTTGAACTGCATCGGCGCGTCAAACAACTGCAGCCCCAGCTTCTTCGTCTCCCCATCCGCGGCCCTCGGATTCTCCTTGTATTCCGCGAAGGTCGTCTCGTGAATGATCCGCCCGCTCTTGTTCTTCTCGCCGATCCGCTCGTCGCGCCCCGACGTGCCAATGTCATCGATGATGTGATGCAACTGCGAACCAACCAGCAGATAGCTGTTGGCCGTCTTCGTCACCTTCACGCCACCCACCACATACGGCGTCTTGCTCATGCGAAGTGCATAAGCGTTGAACCCGAGATTGTCCCCAATATTCCCCGCCGCAGTCCGCCCATACCCAAGCGAAAGCCCGATCACCCCCAGCGGCTGACCCGGCAAAATATAAACCGCAACTTCCAGCGACTTCCCGCCCGCCACTTCAAGCAGAACCATATCCCCGGTATCAACCTTCAGCCCGTCAGCGTCCTTCTTCGAAAGCAACGCCGCGTTGTCCCACACCAGTTTCGTCAGCGAATCCGGCGTCTCCTGCAACCACCCATTGTTGGCGAATCGCCCATCATAAATCCGCGAATCCGGCTGAAAACACAGCGTCATCCCCGTCGTCGCAACCTCATCCGGCACCGACATCTTAAACGTCTTCAGCGTCGCCTCGGCCGCCTTATACCCCGCGTCCGACTGCAAACCATCGTGGAGAATCTTCCGGAACTCAATCTCCGACTTGTCCCACGTCCGGCGGACGATGTCATACCCGTCCTTCACCTTGTCCCCACTGATCATCGCCAGCACTTCAATCACCGACTTACCGCCAAACAACGGCTCAATCAGCGGCTGCGTAATGCTCGGCGTCCCATCCCAGGCCCGTGCATCGCCCCACGATTCCAGATAGTGCGCCCGCGGCAAATGCCAGTGCGCCAGTTTTGTCGTCTCATCCTCATAAGTCCCCAGCCGAATCACCGTCGGTACCTTCGCAAGGCACTTGGCAAATTCAACATCCAGCGGAGCATCGTAACCCGGATTCCCGCCCAGAATCAGCAGCGTCGTCACCTTGCCGGCCTTGATCTCATTGCACAGGTCGACAATCGCCTGCATATGCGTCGGCCGGTCACCCGCCGGATCTTCCAGCAACGTCACCGTATTCCCCGTCGCCCCAATCTGTTGATTGATGGCGTGCACCAATGCATGCACGATCGGCGTCGCACTGTACCCCGCCGCCAGCACTCCATTCGCGCCGGCCTTCTTCAAATCAGCCGCCGCCGACTCCACAAACCGCTTCTCGGCGTCACTCAATTTTTGTTCAGGCACACCGCCCACGCCAAACTTCGCGCCAATCGCCCCAATGATCGGATACAGCCGGCTCGGATCAACCCCCAACCGCGCGTCCGCCACCGTCCCCGTGATGCTGAACGACGACTCCGCGATATACATCCGGCTCATCTCGCCTTGGTCGGCCGAGCGCCGTCGTTCCGACCAGTCCGCCGCATAACGCACATGCGCCGGATGCGAGCTCAGAATATCCGCATCCAGCAGCACAATGACCGACGCCTTCTCGAGGTTCAAACGCGGCCGCAGCGCCTTCCCAAACGCTATCCGGCTGCCTTCCAACTCGGCGTCATTCGTCAGCGGCTCATACTCATACCACTTCGCCCCCGGAAACGCGGCCATCTTCTTGAACGGCTCGACGCTCGGACTCGAAGTCGCCTCACTCAATATCGCAAATCCATCCCCCTTCGTCCGCAAATCAGCAAACGTCTTCTCCGTCGCCGCCGCAAACGCCGCCCACGTCACTTCCTTCGCTTCGTCCTTGTTCCGCCGATCCACCACCCCCCGGCTGCGCTGCGGGTCGTACATCTCCAGAATGCTCGCCTGCGCAAAACCAGCGGCCGCGCCAATCTTCTCTTTCACCGTCCACGAAAACGGATGCAGCGGATTCCCCTCGATCTTGATCGGCCGCCCATCAAAGCTCGTTACCAGTAACCCCTGCCCCACGCCGCCCATTTCCCACACCGTCGCATACTGCTCCGGAACACCTGGAATCCGGTTCCGCGGATTGCTCGAAAACGGAGCCAGCTTCTCCTGCGGCCAGCGTCGACAGCCCGACAATGTCAGCCCAGACAACGCCATTGAAGCCCCCATCAGCTTCAAAAAACTGCGCCGGGAGCTGTTCACCATGCCGTCGGCGTCGTAACCCGGAAACTCCTTGCTGATGACATCCCGAACCTCGGGCGTATCCGCCAGTTGTTCCAGGCTTCGCCAGTACTCAACGCCGTTGACGTGATGTTCTATCGATGACACGTGTAGCAACTCTGCATGTAAGCGGTGTTGTGAATTCCGTACTCTTTCACGAGACTCTGGCCAAAATCAGCCTTCTGCTTCTCATCCCCCTCAAACTTCCAGTTCATATTCGTGATCTGATCCAGCGGCCTCAAATGGCTCCCCGGATCACGATGGCAATCCAGGCACCACCCCATGTTCAGCGGCTGCGCCTGCGCCACCACATCCATCCGGTCAATCCGGCCATGGCATTCGACGCACCCAACGCCATGACTCACATGGGCGCGGTGATCAAAGTAAACAAAGTCCGCCAGGTCATGCACCTTCACCCACTGCATGGGCTTGCCGGTTTTCCAGCTTTCGCGGATCGGCGCTAGCAGCTTGCTCTCCGGCTTGATGTTGGTGTGACAGTTCATGCACGTCTGCGTCGGCGGAATCGCCGCAAAAGCGGCCTTCTCCACCGTCGTATGGCAGTACCGGCAATCAATCCCCAGCCGCCCCGCGTGCAGCGCATGACTATAAGGAACCGGCTGATCCGGCTGATACCCCACCGCCATCGTCTTGGGCGATGCCCCAAACCCGATCAGCACCGTCATATAGAATAGCCCGCCCACGGCCATCAACGCCGTCACCGGCGCAAGATAATTGGCCCAGCGGGGAAAGATGAACCGCGGCGATAGCTCTTTTTCCGACATAATGAATACGAAGCCCAGACCTGTTTTCGTTTCTGGCTTCTTCCTATCGGCAAAGCACAAACGCGAGAATCATTAAGACTCCCACAACACCAAAATCAACTCGCAAACTTATAAGTCCTGAGTCACTGAGGGGCAAATCATGGCGGATTATTCGCCAGCGTCAACAAGGACTCGATGTGGCAAATCGTCGCGGGCTTTCAACAACATGCGCTGCTCATTTCAAATCTTCGGATGGAGATAGCCTCCGGCGAACAATCATCACGCAGCGATACCGATATTGAACGCGAATACGAGCTCAATAATCGACGGAACCGGCAGGATCTGGGTGTCGACACGTATGGTTCCAGCTTGCGCGGATCGCGGCGCGGCGTGGTTGCTTCAGCAACCATGTTCCAACCCGCGCCACTACCAGTTTGCCATGAGATCGTGCAAGAACATCCACGACGAGTGATGCGATACGGTCCAGATCGCGTCACGACGCGCAGGCAAATGTGCACCTCAACCTGATGGGGCAAAAGCGATAAAAGGATCTTAGCCCACCGCCCAAACCAGTCCCCGACGACCAATATCCCCGCGTCAGGAAGCGCAAGGAAATGCGCAGCATTGTCGTGTACCCGCGACCGAAGCGCAGCGAAGTCATGGAGCACTCCGGCCTCGCGCAGCGAGGCGACGCCCAAATCCAAGGTCCAAAAATCTCATACCGCCCCAATGAATGCGCCAACAACTCCCGCCGATTGGAGGAAAAAGGGTTTCCAGGGGACGACCGCATCGAGTTGGGCGAGCAATGCCGCGGCCCTGGGGCCACCCCATCGCATGGACGGCGAGGTCGGCAAACGAGTTCTGTCCGGTGGCGCTCCTGCATGAGGACTCTGATCCTTTGGTTGCGTTTACATTATTAACAATGTCCAGCGCGGATGGGTGTTGAGGATGTTCCCTGCCTCTCCTCCAGCACCTGGGAGTAACCTGCCCGCGTCGTAGCTCTCCATGGTCAGGCGGTCCAGGCCGTCGTAGCTCCAGGTGATCTTCGTATCCGAGAAGCTGGTGTTGTCGTCCTTGAGCTGATGCTCCAGCGCCTGGGTGCGGATGCCATCGGAGCGGACTGTGTAGCTGTAGGTGGCGATTGTTTGCTGTCCCTTGTGCACCGTCTCCTGCGTCAGGTGGTTTAAGCCATCGTAGGTGTAATCGCTCTCCACGCCATTGGGAAGGATGACCGAGGATTGATCGCCGATCGCGTCGTAGCCGTAGACCGTCACCGGCAAGGTGCTGAAGGTGGAGGACTGGTTGCCGACGGCGTCGAAGGGCTTCTCCGCGACGGCCGGGGCGGCGGGGGTGGACACCAAGATAAACGAAGGCAGAAATCGCTAGGTTGAACCGTGCGAACGCGCGATCAGTATCATCTGCGCTCGGGTCGCTCGCGGTGATGATGGTATATTGTATTGCTAGGCCCAAGGTTGTTGGTGCAGTGATGAGGCCAACGGCGGTCCAACCTACCGTAGCGTATGCACCTGCCTCAGTAGCAACAAAGCCTGCGGATATTCCAAGGAGCGTCCCGTCAACCTCCTGCACAACGCCGCCGCCAACGTCCACTCGTGGTGATATCGGCGGCATCAGTCGCTCAAAGTGACTTTTTACTTGGCCAAATCTTAGATTGTACTACTGGAAGTTCGATAGGCATTGTGATTCTGCCCTGATCCCATTTGGCCTCTTCAGTGAAACCCAACGCATCAAATGCCGATCGAATACTGGCCAGTAGCCGCCTCTCAAAGATCAACAAGTCAACGCCAACAAGTTCCGGCAGGGGCAAATATAGCCAACTAAATCGATCAGCAAGTTCATCAACCGTCGCAAACCATGCCTCTCCAGCGAGCGATGCCGGCAGCTTCGATGTTAAGTATGATACTGTCTCAACATCAGAATTAGCATCGAATATCAAAGTATTGGACGACGTAAATTTTAGATTCTTGACCTCTCGTGTTAACCATTTTTGATTCCGTTCCTCTTTCCAAGCGTCCAACTCAAGCGGCAGAGATCCGCCTAGACTGTATTTGGGAGGCATTGATGCAATGGACGGCGGCACGCGACCAAATAACGCCCCCTTCGCGCCCAGGGTCGATAGAACCATTTCGAAGACCCCATCACCGTACGGAATGAGCCGGTGCGATCTATGAAGTATCTTCGGGGCCACCGTTCCAAAGATGCTAAAAATTACGACGTCGTCGTGAGGATATTTCTGCCAATCCTCGACGGATCGGCAATTCCGAAGCAAGCTGTCGTAATAGGCGATGTTCATATAAAGAACTTTCTGACTGTTTTAGAAATAGTTATGGATTGCTAATTCGGGCTGAACGTGAAAGTGGTATCGAACTGCCGGCGGGCGACGATAAACATCCCAATAGTCAAGTCGAAATAACTGTTCAGCAGGTTTTCCGTCGATGGCGACGCCAATTCCAAAAAGTCTTCCGCCACCCGGTGAAATATTTATTTGCAAACTCTCGTTCACAACAATGGGCGTGTCGTGGAAGCCACCGAATGGCGAGCTAGGAGCATAGATGACCATACGCAGTTTTCCGGCGGCCTCAGCCGTTGCATAGTCAGGTAACCTTGTTACGACAAAGGCTCCTATTTGAGCGGCAATTTCAGGAATGTGTGTTGAGAAGCGCTTCGCCGCGGCTCCAAAAGTCGAGCCGATTAGTTTAAAAGCTTGATTCAAGCTGTTGGTAAGCACAGAGAAATCCGCATCTCCGAACGCCTCGGTTAATCCTTAAACAAGCGAGCCGCGTCGGTCTACTATCTGCCGCTGCATAGTGGCTGGCGGCGCGCAAACACAACCGTCCGCGATTTGAATCATCTTGCGTGGCCGGGCGATTGTCGGGTTGTGGTTTACTGTGGCTGGCTCCCAAGTCCCGGCTTCCGCGGCGAACCGGAGCTTCCTGACTCCGGCATCAAGATCATCCATTCAACATTGCAAGGGCTTTCGGAACGCCTCGGCGG